>NZ_JABAED010000049.1:0-16864 GCF_023701875.1 Rahnella sp. CG8 | reverse complement strand
CCCACTAACGACGCCGGATATATGGTCGCAAACCGTATCGAACCAGTACTTGTAACACCCGGGGCGTCCATATATGGTCAACAAAAACTGGCCACGGCTTTAGAGTTTTTCCAAAACAATCTTTCCGCTTCTGCCACTCAGTTGCCCTAACAGTAAAGAGGACAGCTTTGAGCGAGAAGGCGACATTCGCTTTAAAGGTCACCTCATCCGTATGACAGAAAACCTCTAAAAAGCGGATTGAACGATTATGCGGGATTCTTACAGGAGCAAAAGAACCATGCAGTTTATTTTCCTGATAATCTCGTTCGCATCTGGGCAACGTACCTTGGTTCATCCGTTCCCGCCGTCCCCTCCATTTGCCCCGGGAGAACCATCAACCAGAACGAACCCATTAACGTTGTGTTGCGTTGATGGCCATTTGGACGATGCGTCCGCATGGGCGAACGATGTTGACGCCAAGTAAACGAGAGCTGTAAATATATAGATTAGTTTCAGACGCATAAGCAGCACCTTTTTGGAAAAACACTATTTGCCTGAGAGCGCTTACCTTAATTGCTACATGGGACGGCCGCGCCGCCTTTACCAGCCGCACCGCCTTTACCGCCTTTACCGCCCTGCCCATTGTTACCATCCTTACCTGGCTGCCCATCTTTACCAGAATGCCCGCATTTTACCGTCACTACCTTAAGGGAACTGGCCTGGTCTGCTGACACAGGGATTGTAGCTGTACTGTTCGGCGTTATCGCATTTTCAGCATGTACTACACCCGACAAGCAAAACTCAGTACAAAACAAAAATGCTACTAATTTAAGATTCATATTCACAAAGAAGTCTCCTCAACTGCGTGTTATAAAAACTGCCAGATCGTGTGATCTGGCAGTATGGGATTTATATGATCTTAGTCGCCACCCGCTCCGCCATCGCCTGCAAGAATAATCAGATGGTCAACAGAAGATGTATTGAAGTGGTGGAGTGGTTCCGCTGCTCTGGATAAACCCGTAAAGGAGATAAATAACAACGCTGCAATTCTACTTACTTTCATAATTAAAACCTCATTGTCAAAAGTTGGGGTTATTATTTCTGGTAAAAGAATGCCTAATGATCTTGCAAAATAAATATAGCAACCGACTTGTAATATCTTTATTTAATAATGTAATACTATATTTCCTTTCAACTTTTTTATTGTTGTTGAGCAGGTGATTTCTTTTCGATTTTTATTTTTTGTTTATGTATTGTTTATGTGGGCAGTTAAATAATCTTTTTCCAACCCGTTCTTCCAGTTATTGGAAAAGCTAAATTCAATATGGAGATTGATTGCTTTGTCAAAAAAACTTAATAAACATAAAGGGAAATGATTACGTGTGAATTTAAAATCAGCAGTTATGAGATTCAACGCAAATGATCTAACTCTGCTCTTGTAGGGCCTGCCTGGAAAACGGACAACACCCTACGTTAAGCCTGTTTTTTAAGCAGGCATGACAGGCAACGTTGAGCGAGCAGCAGGCATGATACCCTCGGGATAGTTTGGAAACAGTGTTGTCCCATCCCCCGTTTTGGCTGATGCTTTCCTTAACAGAATGCTTTATGTTGGTCACACTCATCCTGCAGGGTATAACCATGATAACAGTAGAGAAATCAGATCCATTTTCTTCAGAATCTCATCGCTTAATCGAAATGCTGTCAGCAGAACTTGCCGCTATTACTGGTGATAATGGCAAAAGCAATTTCACCGTTGAAGCAATGAGTGATGACAAAGCTTTATGGGCATTAGCAAAGAATTCTCATGGCAAAGCTATAGGATGCGGTGCTATACGGCCATTAACGCAAAATATCGCCGAGCTTAAAAGAATGTTTTCAGACCGAAGTGTGTCAGGGATTGGCGGTGCCTTACTCACTTTTCTTGAAAAATCTGCAAAAGAGATGGGATATACAGAACTTAGGCTGGAAACCCGACACATGAACTATCGGGCTGTAAATTTCTACGAGAAAAATGGTTATATCCGTATTGAGAATTACGGCCCATACATAGGCAGGACTGAAGCTGTCTGTTTCTCAAAGCCATTGCGCTGATTGTATCTAGAGGATCTGACGTCCGCCTGGCACAAAGCTCCGCGCGATTATGCGCGGGAAGCGAACGCAAAGGTTTTCAGATGACAACGAGGGCGCTGCCCGCAGCATAACGCCAAAAAAGCCAGCAAATGCGCTGGCCTGATTTTTAGTGTAGGTGCTTCCGGCGGGCTTACACCTTAAACATATCAGCACCAATATACTCGCCTTCCTTCGGTGCCGGTGGCACGAAGAAAATACCCGATCCGATATGTGAAATATATTCATTCATCGCGTCGGATGCGCCTAAACGGTTCTGAAGCGCTTCAAACTGCGCCGGATCTTTCTGATAGCTGATGAATAACAAACCGGCATCGAGCTGGGCCATATTATTCAGTCCGTCCGTGTAGTTATATGAACGACGCAGGATTTTAATCCCCCCATTATTTTCATGCGCGGCCAGGCTGATATGCGCAGTGGCCGGAATAATTAAGTTGCCGTCCGCAGCCGTTTTCTTAAAATCCGGCGTATCAAACTCTCTGGTGCCGGTCAGCGGCGCGCCGGAGACTTTATGGCGACCGAACACATTGTTCTGGTCGCTGACGCGGTCAGTATCCCAGCTTTCAATGTGCATCTTGATTTTGCGTACCACCTGATAGGTGCCCTGCTGCTGCCACGCAGGACCGCCATCGTTGATCCAGACATATTTGTCAAAATCTGCTTTTTCGGTGATGTTGCGGGTGCCGTCTTTAAAGCCGAATAAATTGCGCGGTGTGGACTGGCCTTTACCGGCTGACGCACGGCCAAAGCCCATGACCGTCCAGCGGGTCTGCGCAGCGCCGGTACTTTTGGCGATACGCGCCAAATCACGAATGGCGTGATAGGCCACCTGCGGATCATCCGCACAGGCCTGAAGCGAGAGGTCACCGCCGGTCACTTCAGGTTGTAAGTCATCGCTCGGGAGCTGCATCAGTTCACGCATCAGCAACGGTTTTTGTTTCACCAGTCCAAAGGTTTCGCTGAACACGCGTGGGCCGAGGCCAACGGTGACGGTCAGTGACGCCGGACCCAGATCTAACGCCTCGCCGGTATCCATTCCGACGCCACTGTTACGCAGAGGCTCAATCTGACCGATGGTGCCACCTTTCATCAGTTGGGCAATCGCCGATGACCAGCGCGCCAGCAACACCTGCAAATCCTGACGGCTGGTGGTGGTGAGATCAAACGTCATGTACATGATGTGGCGCTGAGGCTGCGTGCTGATCCCCGCCTGCCCGCCGGTGCCGTAAAAAGGGTGTTCACGTGAAAGATCGACCTTATCTTCCGGGTCACGGGCGGCGGTCTGTCCGTGCGCATGGCTGACCGCAGGGATGGCCAGCGCACTTGCGCCCGCCACTGCACCTTTGAGCAAATCACGCCGGGAGAACTTACCGGCCTCCCTGGCCGGTTGGTGTTTATCGCTCATTCCTCAGGCTCCTTTATTCGCCGCGACTTTCTCACCGATCTTAGACAGGGGTTCTTGCAACGCCTGAATAGTACGGCTCAATTTAGCAGCATCAGAGGCTTTCAGTTCCGCGGTGTAATATTTGTAACCGCCGGGGACTGAAGGATCACGATAGGTTTCCAGCATAACGTGCACGGCAGCGAACTGCGCGGCAACCTGTCTGGTCAGCGCCGGATCGATTTTTTCCAGCCCCGGTTGCAGGTAAGCGAACGCCTGTTGCGCACCTTCTACGTTACCCGCGAAATCAACCAGATCGAAGTGGCTGAAGGCTTCTTCCTCACCGTTGATTTTGGTGTTCTGCACTTCTTCCAGCAGATCTGCGGCACCGTTCGCCAGATCTTCAGGTTTGTAAGTCAGCGCTTTGGTCAGTGTGTCGAGCTGTGCGACGTTTTTCTGTAATTCGGCAGCCAGCTGTTTGGTTTCATTCGTGATTTTACCCTGACCGAACAGGTCACGCTCAATGGCGTGGAATCCATGCCAGCCTGCTTTCGGGTCAAGGTTAGACGCACGCATGTCGATCAGATAATCGAGGTTACCGGCGTTGTCCGTCGCTTTGAAGCCCGGCAATACAAACCCGCTCACATCAGATTCAATACGTTCGTAGAAAGGACGCGCTTTTGCGTAATCGGCTTTCGCTGTAGCAAGATCTCCCGCATCAATATCCGCTTTCAGGCGGTTCACACCGACCACCATCGCATCCACCACGCCATTCACATAAGTGGCGTAATCTTTGGTGCCCTGCGCCAGAATGGTCCCGGCGCTGCCCGCAGGTTGTGTGGCGCTTTTGCCGGTGACGGTAAAGTCGGTCATTTCATGTTGCGCGCCCGGACAATAGATTTGATATTTGCCGCCGTCGAGAGTCAGGGTGAATTTCACCATCGGCAGGCCGGGTGCCAGATTCTCTTTTTCGCCCAGAATACGATCATTGCTCAGCAGCTCTAACTCCGTGATGGCGGTTGCCGTTTTGTTCACCACATTGAACGTCACCGGCCCCGCTTTCGCTGAATTATGGTCAACCACACACGTACCGCCGTTGTCTCCGGTCATGGTGATATTCACTTGTGAAACGCCATTTTTTACCGCTGCCTGCGCCGCATCAGCCGGTGCTTCCACTGAAAACATCAGCAACGCCGCCAGGCCCGCCGTGGTCATCAGAGATTCTTTTTTCTTAAAATTCGGTTTACGCATGAATTTCATTTCCTTTATTTATTTTTTGGCAAATTGGTGTGTAGTTGAGAACCGAATGACAGGCTGTATTCACCCGCAGCGGCCAGCCTTTCATTACGGTGTTTCAGGAGAACCCGTCGTGCTGAGAAAACAAAAATCAGGGCCAGCGCGGCCAGAATGACCGGCAACATATATGCCCAGAAACGGTAGGTATCTTGTGCGATTTGCAGTTGTTGCAGGGCATCAGAAACGGTCTGCTGATACGCCCCGCTCACCTGCCAGTTGCAGGCTGAAGCGGCCGCCGTCGGATGACGAACGGTGATGGTTCGCGGGGATTGCAGGCCGCTGCCGGAAAGCGTGATCAGCTCATCTGCCCGGGCACTGGCCCCCAGCAACACGCCCTGCGCCACAGAGGCCTGAACAGTGCAACTGACCGACCACTGCGCCTGATAAGGCCCCGGATGCATCGCCGGATTCAGACCAATGGGAATACGGTTGCCATAGAATGCCACCAGTTGATCAAGCGTCAGAACGGCAGGCGCATCCGCAGGCGTAAAGCGAGATTTGGTTTGCCATTCGCGGGTTTGCAGGCCGCCATGATGACCGGCAATGGCGGCGCTGGCGGGCAGAACGGTCACCCTCACGTTGCCGTCCGCAGGCGTCACATTCAGCTGATAGCCGTTCGTATCAGACAACAGTTTTACCTCACCCGCCGGTGCGGTGTTCCGGGTGTCATTACTTACCAGCGGTGCGCTGGCAGGCAGTTGCAGTGTGTAGTTTGGGTAAAAAAGGCGCAATCCCACTGCTGACACGACCATCACACTGGCAAATGCCAGCCGCAGCCGCGCACCGTTAATCGCGGAGGGACGGCGGTGTGCAGGCCAGTAAATCAGCAGCGACACAATGACAATGTAGAGCAGCCAGGCGACAGTCTGGATCAGGTTCGGATCCGGCGGAATGCCCAGCACGCCGGTAATCAGCGCTGAGCGGACAGTGCCCGGCGGCACCAGCCAGGCGAGATCCGCCACGCGCTGCTGCCCGATATTCAGCCAGCCCGCTTCGTGTGCTGTCAGCAACGCGTTAATGATTAATCCGCCTGCGACCAGGATCAGGAACAACCCCGTGAAGCGGAAAAAGCGCGAGAGATTGATGCGGATGCCGCCGAAATAAATGCCACAGCCGATGCCCACCGCCACCAGCAGGCCGGTTACCGCGCCGGCCGCCGCCCACATGGCTGACTGCGCGACCGAGAATGTGGCGAGCAGAAACACGCTGGTTTCAAAGCCTTCTTTCAGCACGGCGAGAAAAGCCATACTCGCCAGCGCCCGGGCGCCTGACTGGCTTATCGCCTGCGCGGCTTCGCTTTCCAGCTCATTTTTCATGGTGTGAGCGTGGGTGTTCATCCACATGATCATGCCAGTGACAAAGAAAACAGCGATCAGGCCGATCACCGACTCCATTCCTTCCTGACTTGCCTGCGGCAACGCGCGTTCGGTCATCTCCAGCGCCACGCCGACCATCACCGAAAGCATCAGCGCCAGCCCGACGCCCATCCACATCGCGAAAAGGCTTTTACCGTTTTTGCGTAAGAATGCCGCAATGATCCCGACGATAAGCGCCGCTTCCAGACCTTCACGAAGACCGATAATAAATGTGGCTAACAAAGGGCAAACTCCATGCAACAAGACGCATTATCAAATCATTAATGATAATTGATATCAGTTGACTGAACGCCAGGGAAGAAATGGAGTATGAGGATTTGCAACAGAGTGCTGGAGAAATATGAATATGATGTAAAGCGTGGTTTATTTGTAACCAAATAAAAAATTCACTAAAAAATAGCCGCTGGCTGACAACAGTACAGAAAATGCTGACTGATATTCTGTCCTGTTCAGACCCGACTTTTGCGCTTAAGACAGATAATTTGCCGCACGGATTCACGCAAACTGATGGTACGGAATATATCGCGCATCATCGACACATCGGCCTTTAATCCGCGCAACCAGCCCATTTTAGCGGCTTTATACGGGCTGATAACGCCTTGCCAGCTGACGACCTGCACGCGCAATCCGGCGGCAATCCACTGCTGATTAATCCAGACTTCCAGCCCGAAATGCGGTAACCGGCGGATGGCTGCGAGATGCTGTGCGACTAACTCGCGCGCAAACACCCGTTCACCGGAAATATAATCCAGCCCGATAAACCGCCAGATCCACGGGCTGTTGCGCCTCAGGCTTATCGAGACCTCCGCCTGATGCGCCATCACCGGCCTGATGAGCGCGGTTATATCGTCATAACTCAGCCCGACAAGATCCGCATCCAGCATCAGCAGATGGCTGCCCGTTGCTGCGGCAATGCCTTCGGCAACGGCATAACTTTTACCGCGATTTTCAGGCAGGCTGATCACCCTGACGTTCTTGCCCTGCGCGATTTGTGCGGTGTTATCGGCGGAGCCGTCATCCACCACGATAATCTCCCGCAGTAAAGGATGGTTCTGCACCACATCCAGCACACTGCCGATGCGGCAGCCCTCATTGTGTGCCGGAATAATGCAACTCACCGTGATCATTGTTTAGACTTAAGCCAGATAACACCGGTGACGGCCAGCAGGATGAACAAACCCAGGGATACCCAGGCTATCCAGTTGTTCACCTGTGCGATGATATCGCCGAACATCCAGCCGATACCCAGAAGAAACAGGCTCTTGGGAATAGCCGCGATGATGTTATAGAACAGAAAAGGCACCAGCGGCATGCGCGCCATGCCCGCGCCGGTCAGCACCAGTGCGCCAGCGGAATGAGTCAGTTTGGCCAGCACCAGCAACCGCCCGCCTTTGCGGTCAAAACTTTTCACCATTTTTTCCAGTCGCGGCTGGGTCAGCCCGAGACGGGCCAGCCAGGCGGGCGGTTGGCCGTCAGCTTTGATCACCCACCGCCCGAGCGAGTAAAAAATAATATCCCCGAGCACTTCCCCGATCATCACCACGGTCAACATGGCGGACAAACTGAAATAGCCGAGACGAACGAAGTAGCCTGCAATCACCGTCACTACCGGCCCTTCAAGGATAGCCAGCGGCGTCATGATCAGCAGGCCGTGGGCTCTGATAAGCGTTTCGAGTGTTTCAAGAGAAAACATACTGTCCTTATTTCCCCGACGGCTGGCTGGCAGATGCGGGGTGTTTTTTATCTACGTGCCTTTCACCTAAAACTGTGCCCCGCCACGTAAAGCCGCGCCCGGTCCAGCACCATAACCACAAGGCGGGCAGCAGGATATCGCGGATGCACATTGCCAGAATATCTCTCAGCTGATGCGGCCAGCCGAGCGCTTTGGCCAGCACCCATTCACCGCCATACCACAGCACAAAAAGCACCGGCAGAGCAAACAGTGGCAAATCACCGCGGGCAGTCAGCCACAGCACCGCCGCCAGCACGGGCAAGAAACCAATGATAATTTCAGGCACAAACAGCCAGAAAAATCCGGCACGGCGGATACGCGCCCAGCGCAGTTGTCTGCTCCAGACCGCTTCCAGACTGCGATGCCCGATAGGCTGCGCAAAAGGCTGTGCGGGTAAACGGACTTTCAGCCCGGCGCGGCGCACCAGTTTGGTTGAGGCGACATCTTCCGCCAGCTCACTACCCAGCGCCGCCATTCCGCCGCCATTATCAAGCACCTCGCGCCGCCAGCACAACGTTTTCCCCTGCGCAAAGCCGTTACCGAGAAAATCCGACAAATACTGCCAGCGCGCCTGATGCGTGTTCAGCATGGCGGCTTCCACGGCACCCCAGAAATTCTCCGGGATCATCCCGACTGCCGGAGAACTCACCAGTCCGGTTTGACTGTCAAAGGTATTCATCAGTGAACGCAGATAATCCGGCGGTAACAACAGGTTGCTGTCTGCCATGGCCACCACGCCTGCGGTGGTATGACTCCAGGCTTTATTAAGATTGTTCACCTTCGGATTGGCGGATATTTTGTCATCGCCAGTCAGCAGGCGTGCAGGCTTATCAGGGAATTCAGCCATCAGCTTTTCCACCAGCGGGATCACCGGATCAAAGCGTGACGCCACGCAGAACACAATTTCGTAAGCGGGATAGTCCTGATAAAAACTGGAGCGCAGTGTTTCCTCTTCAAAGGCGTTATATCCGCACAAAGGCCTGACCAGCACGATAAATTCCGAGGTTTCATGCGCTTCATCGCGCAGGATACCGCGGCGCATTCGCCACCAGGCGATCAACAGAGAGGAAAACTGGAGGGTGATCAGTACACTGCCCAGTGCGGCGATCACTGCGGTGTTCAATACCATGACGATGCCCCTTCATTCAAAATATCTGCGATGAGAATTCCAGACTTCCGGCAGTCAAAACGCCATCCTACAGGCGTTACGTTAAGGAATTCTTAAAGGGGAAACGGGGCACTGCGGAAGAAATAAAGGAGTGAGTACGGGCATCCGTACTCACGTGGGTTTTTATCGCTATTATTTCGAACGGCTAAAACCTATTTCGCCCCTGCCACAGCTTCGCGGGCAAGTGCAGTAATACGATCGTAATCACCGCTTTCCAGCGCATCGGCTGGCACCAGCCAGGATCCGCCGATGCACAGCACACTTTTCAGCGCCAGATAATCGCGGTAATTCGCCAGTGAAATCCCGCCTGTCGGGCAAAAACGCACCTGCGGGAACGGACCGCCAATCGCCTGCAATGCTTTCACGCCGCCGTTAGCTTCCGCCGGGAAGAATTTGAATTCGCGCAGACCGTGATCCAGACCCAGCATCAGTTCAGAAACGGTACTGATACCCGGGATCAGCGGAATGGAACCGGCGGTCGCGGCGGCAAGCAATTCGTCTGTCAGCCCCGGACTGATGGCAAACTGTGCGCCAGCGTCGGTGACATCTTGCAGTTGCTGCGCATTCAGCACAGTACCCGCGCCCAAAATCGCCTCCGGCACATCGCTGGCAATGGCACGAATGGCGTCCATCGCACAGGCGGTGCGCAACGTCACTTCCAGCACACGAACACCACCGGCCACCAGCGCTTTCGCCAGCGGAACCGCCTGTTCCAGTTTATTGATAACGATGACCGGCACAACCGGCCCCGCCGTCAGAATGTGTTCTGCGCTTGTTTTCCAGTTTTTCATTCTTGTCTTCTCATCCGTTTCGATAAATTAAAAAGTAATGCAGCAGGCGCCCTGTTCCGCGCCGGAAAGCTGGCTGCGCAAGGCACTGAACAGCTCACGGCCACAACCGATATGTTCTGCGCTCAGATCAGGCTGATACGCTTTTCGTTCAGCCAGTTCGGCAGCATCAACACGCAATTCGAGTTCGCCGGTTCGCCCGTTGACGCGAATAATGTCGCCGTCACGCACTTTTGCTAACATGCCGCCGCTGAACGCCTCCGGCGTCACGTGGATAGCAGAAGGCACTTTGCCGGAAGCGCCGGACAAACGACCGTCGGTGACCAGTGCGACACGGAATCCGCGATCCATTAATACGCCAAGCGGCGGCATCAGTTTATGCAGCTCAGGCATGCCATTGGCCTGCGGCCCCTGAAAACGCACCACCACCACACAATCGCGGTTCAGCTTACCGGCCTCGAATGCCGGAACAATGTCATGCTGGCTTTCAAATACCACCGCAGGGGCTTCGATAATCTGATTATCCGCAGGCACCGCCGAGGTTTTCATCACCGCACGCCCGAGATTACCCGACAACACTTTTGTGCCGCCGTGATGCTCAAACGGCTGTTGCACGCTGGCAATGACGTTTGTGTCGAGCGAATGCTCTGCGCCTTCGCGCCACGCCAGTTCGCCGTTTTCCAGCCACGGTTCCTGCGTGTAACGGTCTAATCCGAAACCAGCCACGGTGTTGACATCCTGATGTAACAGGCCGTTTTTCAGCAATTCGCGCACCACCAGTTGCACGCCGCCCGCCGCCTGAAACTGGTTGATATCCGCCGGGCCGTTCGGGTAAATACGGCATAACGAAGGCACCGCATCGGACAACTCAGAGAAATCATCCCAGTTGATGACAATGCCTGCCGCACGCGCCATAGCGACCATGTGCATAGTCAGATTGGTGGAACCGCCGGTGGCTAACAGCGCAACAATGCCGTTCACCACGGTTTTCTCATTCACCATCTGGCCGAGTGGCTGATAGTTGCCGGTGGTTTCGGCCAGACGGGTGACCTGACGTGCTGCCGAATCGGTCAGTGCATCACGCAGCGCGCAATCCGGCGGCACAAACGATGCACCCGGCAGATGCAGCCCCATCACTTCCATCACCATCTGATTGGTGTTGGCAGTGCCGTAAAATGTACAGGTGCCAATGCCGTGATACGACGCGGCTTCCGCTTCCAGTAATGCCTGACGGTCCACTTTGCCTTCGGTATAAAGCTGACGGATACGCACTTTCTCTTTGTTCGGCAAACCGGTGCTCATCGGCCCGGCGGGCACAAATACCGCCGGCAGATGGCCGAATGACAGCGCCGCCATCACTAAGCCCGGCACGATTTTGTCGCAGATACCCAGATACAACGCCCCGTCGAACATGTTGTGTGAAAGGCCGATGGCCGCCGACATGGCAATCACGTCACGGCTCATCAGCGACAACTCCATGCCGTCCTGCCCTTGCGTGACACCGTCACACATTGCCGGTACGCCGCCCGCCACCTGACCGACCGCACCCACCGATTTCAGTGCG
Organism: Rahnella sp. CG8; assembly: GCF_023701875.1. NCBI lineage: Bacteria > Pseudomonadati > Pseudomonadota > Gammaproteobacteria > Enterobacterales > Yersiniaceae > Rahnella > Rahnella sp. CG8. The sequence continues at coordinate 5,453 of NZ_JABAED010000049.1, read as the reverse complement.
TCTTTCAGGCGTTGCGGGTAATGCTCGTAGGGCTGATGCGCCGACAGCATGTCGTTGTAGGCGGTAATAATGGCGATATCGCTGCGCACCATATTTTTCAGGGAATTCTTCTCATCCGGCTGACAGGCGGCAAAGCCATGCGCCAGATTGCCACAGGCCAGTTGCGCGCGGTGAACGGTTTGCGAACGGGCAGCATCCATACGCGCCAGATAGGCTTCACGGGTGGATGCGGAACGGTTGATGATCCGCTGCGTGACACGGGCCACGGTGTTGTTAATCATAATGTTGTCCCCTTTCTTAAAGCATCGTGAAAGCAATCATGCCGATGATCCCGCCAGTCGTGCCGAGCAGGGTTTCCATCACCGTCCAGGTTTTCAGCGTTTGCAGTTCGCTGGCACCGGTGAACTTGCCGAATAACCAGAAACCGGCATCGTTTACGTGGCTGAGCACAATGGAACCGCCGGTAATGCAGATGGCGAGTGCGGCCAGCTGACCGCCGTTGAGCCCCATCTGATGGGTTACCGGCAATACCAGCCCGACAGTGGTCAGGCAGGCCACGGTGGCTGAACCCTGAATAACCCGCACGACCGCTGACAGTGCAAAACAGGCCACGGCAATCGGTAAGCCGGTGCCGATCATCGCGTCACCAATGGCCGGGCCGACGCCGGAATCCACCAGAATTTGTTTGAATACGCCACCCGCACCGGTCATCAGCAGGATGATCCCGGCGGGCTGAACGGCGGCTGAGCAGATGGCCAGCGTCTGTTCGTTGGTCATGCCGCGTGGTTTTGCCAGCCCGTAAATGACAATCAGGCAGGCAATCAGAATGGCGGTAAACGGATGGCCGATAAACTCCAGCCAGTCGTGCAATGGCGTACCCGCCGTGACAAAGCGTGCGCCGATGGTTTTCATTCCCACCAACACCAGCGGACACAAAATCAGCGCCAGACTGAAACCGAATGACGGCAGGTTATCTTTGTTAAGCGTCGGGGCATTTTCTTCAACAGGCATCGGCCAGCTGACATGACGGCTGATAAAATTGCCGTACAGCGGACCGGCGATCAGCATGCCGGCAATCGCGGCCACCAGACCGATGGCGATCATCCAGCCAAATTCGGCATTCATCTGCGACGCCAGCAGCATCGGGACCGGTCCCGGAAGCAGGAAACACGCCGCTGCCGCGACACCGGCAAATAACGGGATCGCCAGCCTGACGATGTTGCCGTCAGTACGGCGCGCCACCGCGAACACGATGCCAATCAGCAGCACAATCGCCACATCGAAAAACAGCGGCAAGGCGCAAACCAGCCCGGCAATCCCGAGAGCATAATGGGCTTTGTTTTTGCCAAAACTATTCAGTAAATGGGCCGCAATTTGGTCAAGTGCGCCGACTTCATGCAGGATCTTGCCGAACATCGCCCCCAGCGCCACCACAATCGCCAGAAAACCCAGAGTGCTGCCCATGCCTTTCTGCATGGTGTCGGCAATGGTATTGACCGGCATGCCGGAGAAAATCCCGGCGGCAATCGACACCAGCATCAGCGCGACGAACGCGTGCATACGCACTTTCATCACCAGAAAAAGCAGCAGCAACACGGAGCCCGCTGCAGTACCGACTAAAGTCACTGTATTCACGCGCAATGCTCCTGTTGCTGAAAACTACGGATGTGTTGCAGGGTCTCTGCAATCACCGCATCAAGCGGCTGATGAATGCCGATGGTGATCACGTCACTTTCTTCAGCGCCAGGTTGTTCGAGTGCTGCAAACTGTGAGATCAGCATCTGCGATTTAAAAAAGTGCCCTTTGCGTGCGGCCATGCGTTCTTCGATGACCGGGAATTCACCCTGTAAATAGATGAAAGACAGGTTGGCGTTACCTGCGCGCAGACGATCGCGGTAACGTTTTTTCAATGCCGAGCAGATGATGACCGACACATTATTGGTTCGCTGCATGGCAAACGCGGCATCATTGAGGGCGGCCAGCCACGGCGCGCGGTCGTCATCATTGAGGGCGTCACCGGCGGCCATTTTCAGGATATTACTGCGGGGATGTAAGAAATCGCCGTCAAGAAAACCGGCTGAAAGCTGGTGTGCCACGGCGTTGGCGACGGCTGATTTTCCGCTGCCTGATACGCCCATAAACACATAAATTCGGTTCTGATCATTGTTCACGGTTGCGCTCCTCGACTGGTTAAAAAACGCGAAAGACGGGTCAGTGGTTTTATTCGTTATGTCCACACTGTTCATGTTTATTCGCAATGTTACCGGTAACATGTTATCGGTAACATTATCAGAGGCTTTTTCACCCGTGACAATCTGCCCGTGCAGGGGAAAAGCATAAATGTGATCTGCTTCAAAGTTAATTATTAGCAATGAAACATATTTCGGACGGGGGTTAACAGATGGATAACATGCGCAGGCGAAACGAAAAGTATGTGATTGCTATTACTGTGTACAAAACCTCCGGCACAAAAGACTAAAAACCGCACCGGTTGCTTAATTTTTTCTTCCCTCCTTGTAATTATTGACTTCCTTGTCTATTACTAAATGGCAGTGATAACTCACTCTTTTAAACAGTGAGTTATTGATTAACAGGGTTTCACTAAATAAACAGCTTTCTATTACTTTCCTTCAATTTACTGGGCAATTTAAAATCTGAGGATTACATGAAAATATCTAAAGCTCTGCTGGCAGTGGCTGTGATGGGCTGTGTCTCTTTCAGCACTTATTCTGCTGAATTAATGAAGAAAATAGATTTTGAAAAAGTGGCTTCTGAGTATACCAAAGTCGGCTCTGTGACCACCTCAAATAAAACCTCGCAGTCCGGCGCCATTGAAGATCTTTCTAAGAAAGCCGATAAAAAAGGCGGCGATGTATTTGTATTAACCTCCGGTAATACCAACAATAAAATTCACGGTACTGCTGACGTTTATAAGAAAAAATAAGTATTTTGTTTTCTGCACAATAAGCAATAAAAAGAAGCCTGCAAATTTGCGGGCTTTTTAATGGACGATTATGCTGCTGTCGGCTCCGCTGATGCTGGTTATTATCGGGCTGGGATCGTTTGCCGTGCGCGAAAACCATTCGCTGACAATTTTAAAGGAAGGCAATATTCCGCCGGTGCCCTGCACCCTGATTGCGCTGGTGAACGGCGAGTCATAAAAAAATCCACGCTTTCACGTGGATTGAGTTTTGCGGGAAACCGGATGTCAGAAAGGCCTGATTATCGCCAAAATACCAATGAGGATCACACCGACAATAATCACCGCGCTGGCGTTGCGCACCAGCGCGAAATCTTTCACCTGCTGACCGGTGGCGCGACGACGTAAATCGCCGGAAAGCAGCCCGTGCAGCGCGGAGAGAACCAGCACCACCACCATTTTTATCAGCAGCCAGGCATGGGGGAATTTGCCATAACTGACGATCATCACGATGCCCGCCACCCACAACAGGATCATCGCCGGGCTGGTGACACTGCGCGTCCATTTGCGCACGGTTTCCAGTAACAACGTCTGTCCTGCACTTTCCGCAGTACCGGATGTCCGCGAACAGGCCATCGATACCAGCGCCATCGCCAGCATGCCGCCAATCCACAATACGCCCGCAATCACGTGCAAGGCATTGAGCCATTCATGAAGCATTTTTATCCCTCCGGAAGTTAACAATAATTCTGCCTGCCGCAGATGACCTCAACCTGCTGTCTCTCCACAACTTTTAGCGGATTATGGCGGTTTCCCACACGAAAGGCACGGTTAAGTCGTCACTTTTTCTTATTCTCAGCCGGTGTTTACATTGAGTAGGTAGACTGGTATACCTACAGGCAAGATGAACAACACGAGTAAAAAAAATGTCCACCACAGACTCCTCTCCTGAAAGCGCCCGCGACCGGCTTCTCGGTGCCGCCCGGGTTCTGTTTTATAACAACGGCATTGCTGCGACCGGGATTGACGCAATCATCAAACGTGCCGGTGTCGCCAAAAAAAGCCTCTACAACAATTTCGAATCCAAGGCTGAACTGGTCGCGACGTACATTGAAATACGTCATGACGAATGGCTGGAGCTGTACGCCCGGCGTGTTGAAAAAGCTAAAACACCGAAAGAAAAAGTGCTCGCCGTGTTTCAGGCGTATGACGATCACGCTGAATTTGCCTATGAGCACGGCTTTCGTGGCTGCGGGTTACTGAATGCCGCCGCCGAACTGCCCGCCGGAGCGCCCGGCAGGCACGCCGTGCGCGGGCATAAAGAACATGTTGAAGCTATCGTGACTGCGCATCTTCTCGAACTGTTCCCCACTGACGAGGCCAAAGCCCGCCTGATGGCGCGGCATTTTTCATTTTTACTGGAAGGCGCGATTTCGCGTGCAGGTCTGGAAGGCAACGGTCAATGTGTCCGTCAGGCGATGGACATGGCGGCCTCAATGATGGAGGTGCCATGACGATAACGCCTCGTGAACGCATGACGGGCGTACTCGCCGTGGTATTTGCTTCCGTTCTGTGGGGGTCGACCGGCACGGCGGCGACATTTGCGCCCGACGTCAGCCCGCTGGCGATCGGCGCAGTGGCCATGGGGCTGGGCGGATTGTTGCAGGCGCTGATTTCCGCCAGAAGGATAGTCACCAGCCGGGTAACTCTGGTGAACAACGCACGCATGTTATTTACCGGCGCACTGGCGGTCGCAGTTTATCCGCTGGCGTTTTACGCCTCGATGCACCTGGCGGGCGTCACGGTCGGTACCGTGATTTCCCTCGGTTCTGCGCCGCTGTTATCCGCACTGATTGAATATTATCTCGACGGACAACGTCTCACCCGCCGCTGGATGACCGGCGCCGCCATTGGCGTGGCGGGCATGGTGTTACTTTGCGTCGGTGAAAGTGGCAGTCACTCCACCGCCGGTCAGGGCGACCACGCGATAGCCGGTGTGGTACTCGGGCTGATTGCCGGGCTGACCTACGCGCTTTATGCCTGGGCGGCGCGTCATTTAATGCAGCGCGGCGTCCCTTCCCGCGCGGCAATGGGCGCCACGTTCGGGCTGGGCGGTTTACTGCTGATGCCGGTGCTGTGGATGACCGGCGCGCCCCTTCTGGCGTCATGGAATAACGCCGCGGTCGGCGCGTACATGGCGCTTATCCCGATGTTTGTCGGTTATGTCTGTTTCGGTTATGCCCTGGCACGCATTCCGGCCAGCATGGCCACCACCATCACCCTGCTGGAACCGGCGGTCGCCGCCGTGCTGGCGGTGGTGATTGTGGGCGAACGCCTGCCGCCGCTGGGCTGGACAGGTATCGGGCTGGTGGTTGCCTGTCTGATTTTTATCACCGTGCCGCTGAAAAGACGCGCAACCTTACCGGTTTCTGCCTGAAAAAATGGCTCCCGCAGGATAATGCCGGTCACTTAAGGTGACCGGCATTGTTTTTTAAGGGATATTTCGACCTTTTTTCTCTCACTTCCCTCGCAT
>NZ_JABAED010000048.1:0-19607 GCF_023701875.1 Rahnella sp. CG8 | reverse complement strand
TACAGCAACGCAGCGATGCTAAAACTGCCCTCGAGACGTGAGCGTGAATATGCGAGGGAAGTGAGAGAAAAAAGGTCAAAATATCCCTTAAAAAACAATGCCGGTCACCTTAAGTGACCGGCATTAGGCTTCGGCCTCCTTTTTTATGTCTGCGATTCAGCGGAGGGCTGGCTGACGCTTTCTGCGTCAATTAAGCATCAAAAAGCGTAATCAGGTTGAAAGGAATGGAAATTCTAACCCATACTGCGTACAACGCTTTTTACTTTGTTAAGGACAGTTAAGATGGCCGAAGAGACAATTTTCAGCAAAATCATTCGCCGTGAAATCCCTGCCGACGTGGTTTATCAGGACGAACTTGTCACTGCGTTTCGCGACATTTCTCCTCAGGCACCCAGCCATATTTTGATTATCCCGAATGTTCTGATCCCGACAATGAATGACGTCGATGCGACGCATGAAGCAGCGCTGGGCAGAATGATGACGGTGGCCGCGAAAATTGCCGAACAGGAAGGCATCGCCGAAAGCGGTTACCGCCTGATCGTCAACTGCAACCGTGATGCTGGTCAGGAGGTTTATCACATCCATATGCATCTGGTCGGTGGCCGTGCACTGGGTCCATTGCTGTCACGTCAGTAAGGGTAAACATGCGTTTTTTGATGGCGTTATTGCCAGTGATTTTGTTGATAGGTTGTAGCAGCAAGCCCACTATTGCGCTGAATAATCAACAAAGAGTGGTAATGGAATCCCCCGTTCTGACGGCAGGCATAATCCCAGGTTCGCCATCCGTATCTGATTCCGGCGGGCAGAAAAAAGCCACAACCATGTTGGATAACAACCAGCCACACTCAGTCACCCTGCATTATCGTTACTATTGGTATGATAAACAGGGGCTGGATTTATTCCCGGTCGCCGAGGCCAGGACCATTACTGTTCCGGCGAACAGCAGCGTGGACGTCAGTTCCCTGAACGGCAATCTTGATGCGTACAGTGTGCGTATTTACCTTTATCTCTAATTTTTTGCACGGAGAAGGTTGATGAAAAAGTATTTCCTCATTGTGGCAATTGCCGCATTGATCCTTGGCGGTTGTACGTTGCCAAACCAGCAGCAAAACCAGCCACAGCAGCCTGAGCAACCGCAGCAGCCACAGCAACCGTTGCCACCGGTTAACCCGCCGGTTCCGGAGCAACCGCAGGTCCAGCCAGTTCCGCAGCCGCCTAAATTTGCCAATATCGACTGGACCGCAACTGTTGAGCCAATGCTTGCGAAAATGCTGAAATCCGGTGGTGTGCAGCCGGGCAGCGTTCTGCTGGTGGATGGCGTGAAAAACAGCACCAACGGTTCCCTGCAAATGGCAAAAGCCACCGATGCATTGCGCAATGCACTGGCCAACAACACGACCTTCCAGGTGGTACCCGCCGAGCAACTGGCTTCGGCCAAACAGTCTCTGGGATTATCGCCGGATGACAGTCTGGCTTCGGTCAGTAAAGCCATCGGCCTGGCAAACATCGTAAAAGCGCAGTACGTGCTTTACAGTACCGTGAGTGGTGATGTGAAAGCGCCGACCATGTCGATGCGTCTGATTACCGCACCGAGTGGTGAAATCATCTGGTCAGGCCGCGGTGCAGTTCAGAATTAACGCTGAGCTTCTGCAACACGAACTCCGGCAACTGATTGAACAACATTATCCGGCGGTGAAAACCGCCGGTTTTCGTTTATTACCGGTTGCCGGGCTGACCGGCGAAAGCTGGAAAATCAGCTCGTCTGCCGGTGAGTTTCTGGCACGACATCAGTCTGTAGAGCGGCAAGCTTTGGGCGCTGACCGGCAACGCGAATCTGTGATTTTGCGGCATATCGCGCGGCACAAATTAGGCCCTTGTGTCAGACTTTATTCGCCGCCGTGGCTGATAGTCGACTGGATAGGCGGAACGCCGTTGCAAGATCAGGCACTCGCCGCCGTTTCAGGCCAGAAAGCCTTGTGCCAGTGTCTGGTGCAGTTACACCAGTTGCCACTATCAGGCTACCGGCTGGATTTACAGCAGCAATTTGCCCGCTACTGGCAACATATCGACCGGCGCAGGCTGACGCCGCACTGGCTGCGTTTGCACCGCAAAATGTTGTCGCAGGATCCGCCGTCACCGCTGAAACTGGCGCTGGTACATATGGATATTCACGCCGGTAATGTGCTTAGTACGCCAGACGGGCTGCGGCTGATTGACTGGGAATATGCGGCGAATGCGGACATTGCGCTGGAGCTGGCGGCGATTATTCGTGGCAACGACTGGAACGCGCAGCAGCAAAATGCGTTCATCGGCGAATACGTTGATGCTGGCGGCTATCAGGAAATATTTCTTTTGCAGCAGCGGGTTAACCGCTGGATCCCCTGGGTTGATTACCTGATGCTGATGTGGTTCGAAGTGCGCTGGCAGCAGACCGGCGAGAGTAAATATCTTGAATGGGTGCGCCCGTTGCACCCGTGATAATTGTCTAAAAAATGAAAAGGAGCGTCCATTTTGTTGGGACCTGTAATGCTGGATGTCGCTGGCTATGCGCTGGATGCCGAAGAACGTGAAATTTTGCAGCACCCGCTGGTGGGCGGGCTGATTTTATTCACCCGAAATTATCATGATGTCGATCAGTTGCATGAACTGATCCGCCAGATCCGCGCCGCGTCGCACGACAGGCTGGTGCTGGCCGTGGATCAGGAAGGCGGGCGCGTACAGCGCTTCCGCGAAAGTTTTACCCGTCTGCCTGCCGCGCAATCTTTTGCGGCGCTCAATGAACCGCACGAAGCGGGGCGTCTGGCCCAGGAAAGCGGCTGGCTGATGGCGTCGGAAATGATTGTGATGGATATCGACATCAGCTTCGCGCCAGTGCTGGATATCGGACATATCAGCGCAGCTATCGGCGAACGTTCGTTCCATGCAGAACCCCGGAAAGCGCTTGAAATGGCTGAGCAGTATATTCTCGGTATGCATTCCGCTGGCATGAAAACCACCGGTAAGCATTTTCCGGGGCACGGTGCCGTCAGCGCGGATTCCCATAAAGAAACACCACACGACGATCGCCCGCTGGAAGTTATCCGCCAGCACGACATGGCTATCTTCCGTCAGCTCAACGAACGTAAATTACTGGATGCCGTGATGCCGGCGCACGTGATTTATACTCAGGCCGATCCACGTCCGGCCAGCGGTTCGCCATACTGGTTGCAGGAAATTTTGCGCAAAGAGCTGAATTTCAACGGCGTGATCTTCTCCGATGATATCTCAATGGAAGGTGCGGCAATCATGGGGTCTTATCCCGAACGCGCGCAGGCCTCTCTGGATGCGGGTTGCGACATGATCCTGGCCTGTAACAACCGGCAGGGCGCTGTCAGCGTGCTGGATAACCTGTCTCCGGTCAACGCTGAGCGCGTTGCACAGTTGTATCATCGCGGACTGTATAGTGGAAAACAGGCCCGTCAGGACCTGCAAAATTCGAGACGCTGGAAAGAGGCAAACCGTGATCTGACCACACTCGACGCCCGCTGGCAGGAACATAAACAGGCTGCCCTGTAACGTTTTTCCGACCACGTGAAGGGTTCAACGCACATTCAGGATGAGGTAAACGATGATTATCTATTTGCATGGCTTCGATTCAACCAGTCCCGGTAATCACGAGAAAGTGTTGCAGTTACAGTTCATTGATCCGGACGTGCGCTTCATCAGTTACAGCACGCTGCACCCGCGTCATGACATGCAACATCTGCTAAAAGAAGTGGATAAAGTGCTGCAGGAAACGACGGACAAGAATGCGCTGATTTGCGGCGTCGGACTTGGCGGATTCTGGGCTGAACGCATCGGCTTCCTGTGCGGGATCCGCCAGGTGATGTTCAATCCGAATTTGTCACCGCAGGATAATATGACCGGGAAAATCGACCGCCCGGAAGAGTATGAAGATATCGCCACCAAGTGCATCAGCGATTTCCGCGAGAAAAACCGCGACCGCTGTCTGGTGATTTTATCCCGTGAAGATGGCGTGCTCGACAGCAGCAAAACGGCTGAGAAATTGCATCACTATTATCCGGTTGAATGGGACGAGCATCAGAGCCATAAATTCAAAGATATCTCGACGCATCTGCAACGCATTAAAGCGTTCAAAAATATCGTCTGATTTAACATTTCGTTTCTGAAATCGCTAAAACCACTGCCTTTGCGCAGTGGTTTTTTATTTGTGTCATTCCCGCTTCAGAATTCGTTTTCATGGCAGATCCGCGTCTAACTTGCTGATTTAAAGATGTCAAAATGCGTGCCATTTTCCTAAGTCAAATTAGCCAAATGAATTTAAATTGACCTATATCAATTTTGGTATGACCAAATCACCACGCGTGATATCCTCCGTCTCAGATACCGATTTAACTTAAGCAACCCTATGTTATATAAGGATTATATTTTTACTCTTATATAACAATTGGTTCACATTTGAGGGGGTCATTTTGACATCACCAATGAAGAAAATTGTGATTATCGGCGGTGGCGCCGGCGGTCTGGAACTGGCGACCAGCCTGGGCCATAAACTTGGCCGCAACAAAAAAGCGGAGATCATTCTGGTCGACCGTAACCACAGCCATTTATGGAAACCCCTGTTGCACGAAGTGGCGACCGGCAGTCTGGATGACGGCGTGGATGCGCTGAGCTATCTGGCTCATGCCCGCAACCACGGTTTCACCTTCCAGATTGGCTCACTGACCGATATCGACCGTGAAAATCAGACCATCAAACTGGCTGAAATCTGTGACGAGAACGGCGAAATGCTGGTGCCGGTACGGGATATTGCGTACGACACCCTGGTGATGGCGCTGGGCAGCACGTCTAACGATTTCGGTACACCGGGCGTCAAAGACCACTGCATCTTCCTGGATAACCCGCATCAGGCGCACCGTTTCCATAACGAAATGCTGAACCTGTTCCTCAAATTCTCTGCCAGTGCAGACAAGCAGAAGAAAGTGAACATTGCGATTGTTGGCGGCGGGGCGACGGGTGTCGAGCTGTCTGCCGAGCTGCATAATGCGGTAAAACAACTGCACAGCTACGGTTTCGAAGGGCTGGACAGCGAAGCGCTGAACGTCACGCTGGTGGAAGCCGGTGAACGTATTCTGCCTGCGCTGCCACCGCGTATTTCTGCTGCGGCGCATAACGAGCTGACTAAACTGGGCGTACGCGTTCTGACGCAAACCATGGTGACCAGCGCGGATAAGAACGGTCTGAACACCAAGTCCGGCGAATTCATTGACGCCGATCTGATGGTCTGGGCGGCGGGGATTAAAGCCCCTGATTTCATGAAAGACATCGCGGGTCTGGAAACCAACCGTATCAATCAGCTTGTGGTGGAACCGACGCTGCAGACCACGCGCGACCCGAACATCTATGCGATTGGCGACTGCGCTTCCTGTCCGCAGCCATCCGGCGGTTTCGTGCCACCGCGTGCGCAGTCAGCGCATCAGATGGCCTCCCGTTGTTTTGCCAACATCATGGCGCAGCGTAAGGGGCAAAGCCTGAAACCTTACGTCTATAAAGACCACGGTTCACTGGTTTCCCTTTCACGCTTCAGTACTGTCGGCAGCCTGATGGGTAACCTGATGCGCGGTTCTATGATGGTCGAAGGCCGTCTGGCGAGACTGGTTTATATCTCGCTGTACCGTATGCACCAGATTGCATTGCACGGTTACATCAAAACCGGTCTGATGATGCTGGTCGGCGGCATTAACCGGGTGATCCGCCCGCGTCTTAAACTGCACTGATACCTGTTCGCTGATATTTTTCAACGTCAGCTGAATCGTTTCATAGCCTAAAGCCTGTTTCTGACAGGCTTTTTCTTATCTGCATGAATACCCCTGTGAACAGCATAAGATCCCGCCACGATGAGGTTGTCTGCTAAGAATTCTCCGAAACAGGGGGATGCACCGGTTGTTTATCTCACTTACAGATTTCGTCTTATTGTTTGCTTACGTTTAGGTGTGCAGACTTAACAATAAGTTTACAAGAACAGATGGTCACAGACGGCGATTCACGCACGCCGAACCTCAGATGTGAAGCTGTCCGCTGAGGGACCCCGGTAACGGAGTCATTGCGTGGTAACATTTGCGGAGGAAGTCCTGTGAACAAGTCAATGTTAGCTGGGGTCGGTATTGGTGTGGCTGCGGCGTTGGGCATTGCTGGCGTTGCAAGCATGAATGTTTTTTCATCTGGCCCGGAGTACGCGCAGGTTGTCAGCGCGACGCCAATCAAAGAAACCACGAAAATCCCGCGTCAGGAATGTCGGAATGTGACGGTCACTCACCGACGTCCTGTACAGGATGAACATCAGATTGCTGGCTCCGTGCTCGGTGCAGTCGCCGGTGGCGTACTCGGTCACCAGTTTGGTGGCGGCCGCGGACGTGATGTTGCGACGGTAGCGGGTGCGTTGGGCGGTGGCTATGCGGGTAACCGCGTGCAGAGCAGCATGCAGGAAAACGACACCTACACCACGCAACAGCAGCGCTGTAAAACCGTGTATGACAAAGAAGATAAAACGCTCGGTTATGATGTGACCTATAAAATAGGCGATCAGCAAGGGAAAGTTCGTATGGACCACGATCCGGGCACACAAATTCCGCTGGATAAAAGCGGTCAGTTGCAACTTACCCGTTCATAACCAAGCGGGAAGTGTGGAAAATAAAAAGCCTGAGGTGAAAACCTCAGGCTTTTTTTAACGCATGAAGATCAGATTCAGATCAGATGCTCAGTAAACTCATTCAGCATGTCACCGACAAACTTCAGGCGTTTCGGGCGATCAGTCAGATCTAACACAAACTTCAGTTTTGTCGGGCCGTCCAGCCGGTAAACCTGGGGTTGTTTCTGTAACAGACCAATCAGGAAGCCCGGATCCACACGGTTCTTATCGCCAAACTCAATGAATCCGCCGCGCTCGTTGCCTTCAATCCGCCGGATGCCGAGTTCTTTGGCTTTCAGGCGCAGCACGGCAATCAGCAACAGATTGCGCGCACCGTCCGGCAGCGTGCCAAAACGGTCGATCAGCTCAACGCGGAGTTCATCCAGTTCGCCTTCGGTTTTCGCACTGGCGATACGTTTATACAACGACAGGCGCGTATTCACATCAGGAATGAAATCCTCCGGCAGCAGCGCAGGCATGCGCATTTCAACTTCGGTCTGGCTGGTGGTTAAATCCTCCAGCGATGGCTCGCGGCCTTCTTTCAACGCTTCGACGGCGTTTTCCAGCAACTCCATATACAGCGAGAAACCGATACTGGTCATCTGGCCGCTCTGGCCTTCGCCGAGCAGTTCGCCAGCACCGCGGATTTCAAGGTCGTGCGTCGCCAGCGCAAAACCGGCACCCAGGTCTTCCAGCGAGGCAATGGCCTCCAGACGTTTATGTGCATCGGCCGACATGGCTTTCGGTGGCGGCGTCAGCAGATACGCATAGGCCTGATGGTGTGACCGCCCTACGCGGCCACGCAACTGATGCAACTGCGCCAGACCAAAGTGGTCGGCGCGCTCAATAATGATTGTGTTCGCCGTCGGGATATCGATACCGGTTTCGATAATGGTGGTACACACCAGCACGTTGAAACGCTGGTGATGGAAATCATTCATCACACGCTCGAGGTCGCGTTCACGCATCTGACCGTGGCCGATGGCAATGCGCGCTTCCGGCACGAGTTCGGCCAGCCGCTGCGAGGCTTTCTCGATATTCTCGACATCGTTGTAGAGATAATAAACCTGCCCGCCGCGCAGAATTTCACGCAGGATTGCCTCACGCACGACCAGACTGTCGTACTCGCGCACAAAGGTTTTCACCGCCATACGACGTGCAGGCGGTGTGGCAATAATCGACAGGTCGCGCATGCCGCTCATGGCCATGTTCAGCGTACGCGGGATAGGCGTTGCGGTCAGGGTAAGAATATCTACGTCTGCACGCATCGCCTTGATGCGCTCTTTATGACGTACGCCGAAACGGTGCTCTTCATCGACAATCAGCAGTCCCAGATCTTTCCAGCGTAGATCGGTTTGCAGCAGTTTGTGTGTGCCGATAATAATATCGACTTTGCCTTCAACCGCATCTTCCAGCACGACGTTTTGTTCTTTGGCGCTGCGGAAACGCGACATCATTTCGATGCGCACTGGCCAGCTGGCGAAGCGGTCGCGGAAGTTATCGAAGTGCTGTTGTGCCAGCAGGGTGGTCGGTACCAGAACGGCCACCTGCTTATTGTTGGAAACGGCGAGGAAGGCTGCGCGCATCGCCACTTCGGTTTTACCAAAACCGACGTCGCCACATACCAGCCGGTCCATCGCCAGCGGTTGGGTCATGTCAGTCAGTACCGCGTTAATGGCCTGTGCCTGATCCGGCGTGGTTTCAAACGGGAAAGCCTGACAGAACAGCTGATACTGTGCTTTGTCGTGCTTAAACGCGAAACCACTTTTGGCTTCGCGCTGGGCGTAGATATCCAGCAGTTCCGCAGCGACATCGCGCACTTTCTCGGCCGCTTTCTGCCGCGCTTTTGACCAGGCTTCACCGCCGAGTTTATGCAGCGGCGCGCTCTCATCCGCGCCACCGGCATAGCGGCTGATGAGATGCAGCGATGATACCGGCACATACAGTTTGTCTTCACCGGCGTAGGTCAGTATCAGGTATTCGGCAGTGATGCCGCCGGTTTCAAGCGTTGTCAGCCCGAGATAACGGCCCACACCGTGTTCGACATGCACTACCGGCTGGCCGGGACGCAGTTCGGCGAGATTACGGATCAGTGTATCGGTGTTGATCGACCGTCGGCTGTCCTGACGGCGACGCGCCACGCGTTCACCAAGCAGATCGCTTTCACAAATCAGCGCCAGCTGTTTATCCGCATCCAGAAAACCACGTTCGCACGCGCCGATCATGATGTAACGACCGGCGATATCGGCTTCTTCAATCCGGGTGATAAGCGTCGGCATCAGCTTGATGCGTGCCAGCAAATCCTGAAGCGTTTCGCGGCGGCCTTCACTTTCTACAGAGAATACCAGGCTGCCGGCAAAGGATTCATTAAAGCGACGCAGGTTATCCATCGGCGCTTTATTCTGCGGCTGAACGGATAAATCTGGCAGCTTTTCGTAACTCAGATTGGTATTGGCGGCTTTCTTCGGCAGCGAATCAGTACGCAGCTGAACACGTGGCCAGGCTTTCAGCTCGGTAAACAGCGACTCCACACGCAGCCAGAGATTTTCCGGCTCGAGCAGCGGACGCATCGGATCGACCCGGCGGCTTTCGTAACGCTGGCAGGCGTCCTGCCAGAAGCGCTCAGCGGCGGCTTCGAGATCGCCGGTATTCAGCACCAGCGTGTTTTCCGGCAGATAGCTGAACAGCGTGGTCAGCGGCTGACTGAAAAACAACGGCTGCCAGTATTCGATACCGGCGGGGAAGGTCCCTTTACTGACCTGCTGATAAACGTGTTCGGCATCGCGACGTACTTCGAACTTCTCGCGCCATTGGCTGCGGAACAGTTCAATGGCATTTTTATCGGTTGGAAATTCGTGCGCGGGTAGCAGATTGATATGTTCCACTTCACTCAGCGTGCGCTGGGTATCCACATCGAATATGCGCAGGCTGTCGATTTCATCATCAAAGAAATCAATGCGATAAGGTTCTTCGCTGCCCATCGGATACAAATCCAGCAGAGCGCCACGGGTGGCAAACTCGCCGTGCTCCATCACCTGATCTACGCTGCGATAACCGGCCTGTTCCAGCTGTGCACGCAATTTATCGCGCGAAAGCTGCTGACCTTTCTTCATCACCAGCGCGTGACCGTGCAGGAATTCGTGCGGGCAGACGCGTTGCATCAGCGTATTCACCGGCAGAATAATGATGCCGCGTTCCATAGTAGGAAGCTGATACAAACTGGAAAGGCGTGAAGAAATAATTTCCTGATGTGGAGAAAAACTGTCGTAAGGTAGCGTTTCCCAGTCCGCAATACTCAGGACTTTGTTGTCAGTAAACTGTTGAATTTCATCGCGCAGGCGCAGGGCATTTTGCATATCAGGCGCAATCAGCAGGATCGGGCCTGTATGGCGTTCACTGATTTGGGCGCATTCCAGCGCGCAGGCGGAGCCTGTAAGCTGGCCTAACAGGCGGTTGTCGCCCGGGCGTTCAGGCAACGAATAACGATAATCTTGAGACATAGGCTGTGTTGAGTTCTCGTTTTGGCGGCTGTCGGAGGCCAATTAGCAGACCGTATCTTGCTTTGCAGGGGTAATCGGGGTCAACCCGTTGTCTGTATAAAAGGGTCAACGGCGTCACAAAGTTAAACCGATTACTTTGGGTTAATGGTTCCATAAAGCGGTGCTAGCCTTTATTATCCTTGATCACTTTAGTCTGCGCCACGCACTTATTTGCGGCCAAGCACTTAAAACGGATGTTATGTATCAACCTGTCGCGTTATTTATAGGTCTGCGCTACATGCGCGGGCGTGCTTCGGACCGCTTCGGGCGGTTTGTCTCCTGGTTATCCACCATTGGTATCACTCTCGGCGTGATGGCGCTGGTGACCGTGCTGTCAGTGATGAACGGTTTTGAGAAAGATCTGGAAGGTAACATCCTGGGTCTGATGCCTCAGGCGTTAATCACCACGCCGGGCGGATCCCTCGACCCTCAGAAAATCACCCATCAACAGGTGTCGGCGCTGAAAAGTGTTAACCGCGCTGTACCGCTGACCACCGGCGATGTCGTGCTGCAAAGCCCAGGCAGCGTCGCGGTGGGCGTGATGCTCGGTGTCGATCCTGACCAGAAAGACCCGCTGGCGAAATACTTAATTGGGGTTGCCCAGCAGGAACTTCAACCCGGTAAATACAACGTTATTCTTGGCGATCAGCTGGCGCAGCAGTTAAAAGTGCGCCGTGGCGATCAACTGCGTCTGATGGTCACCAGCGTCAGCCAGTTCACGCCGGTCGGGCGTGTCCCGAGCCAGCGTTTGTTCAACGTTATCGGCACTTTCTCCGCCAACAGCGAAGTGGATGGTTACCAGATGCTGGTGAACATTCAGGACGCCTCACGTCTGATGCTGTATCCGAAAGGCAATGTCACCGGCTGGCGTTTGTTCCTTGACAAACCGCTGGACGTCGACAGTCTGAGTACGCAAAAACTGCCTGACGGTGCAAGCTGGAAAGACTGGCGTGAACGCCGCGGCGAATTGTTCCAGGCGGTGCGCATGGAGAAAAATATGATGGGGCTGTTGCTGAGCCTGATCGTCGCCGTCGCCGCGTTTAACATTATTACGTCACTGGGTTTACTGGTGATGGAGAAGCAAGCCGAAGTGGCCATTTTGCAAACACAGGGCTTAAGCCGTCGCCAGATTATGGCGCTGTTCATGGTGCAGGGCGCCAGTGCCGGTGTGATCGGCGCGTTGCTCGGGGCCGTGCTCGGCGTGGTGCTGGCCACCCAACTGAATACAATTATGCCAGCTATCGGGCTGATGCTCGATGGCGCGTCGCTGCCGGTCGATATCGAACCGGTTCAGGTCGTGGTCATCGCGCTGGTTGCTATGGCTATTGCTTTATTATCTACGCTTTATCCTTCCTGGCGCGCTGCTGCCACCCATCCCGCAGAGGCTTTACGTTATGAGTAATTCTTTATTATTGCAGTGTGAAAACCTCTGTAAGACTTATCAGGAAGGTAAAATGCACACCGACGTGCTGCGTGACGTCAGTTTCGCTATGCAGCCGGGTGAGATGATGGCGATTGTCGGCACCTCCGGTTCCGGCAAAAGTACTTTGCTGCATTTGCTGGGCGGACTCGATTCCCCGACGTCCGGCGAAGTGATTTTCAAAGGTCAGTCTCTGAACGCGATGTCTTCATCGGCGAAATCTGAATTGCGTAACCGCGAGCTGGGCTTCATCTATCAGTTCCACCATTTGCTGCCGGATTTCACCGCGCTGGAAAACGTCGCGATGCCGCTGCTGATTGGCAAAAAGAAATCTGCCGAAGTGCAGGAACGCGCGCTGGCGATGCTTGAAGCGGTGGGACTGCAACATCGCAGCAATCACCGTCCTTCCGAGCTTTCCGGTGGTGAACGTCAGCGGGTGGCAATTGCCCGTGCGCTGGTGAATAATCCTTCGCTGGTGCTGGCCGATGAACCGACCGGTAATCTCGATCAGCGCAATGCCGACAGCATTTTCGAATTGCTCGGCGAACTGAATGTGCGCCAGGGCACGGCGTTTCTGGTGGTGACGCATGATCTGCAACTGGCGAACCGTCTGACGCGTCAGCTGGAAATGCGTGACGGCAAGTTGCAGCAGGAATCGATGTTGCTGGGAGCGAAGTAATGTCTGGCATTCCTTTTTCATTATTGATTGGCCTGCGGTTCAGCCGTGGACGCCGTCGCAGCGGCATGGTGTCGCTGATTTCGGTAATTTCAACGTTAGGCATTGCACTGGGTGTGGCGGTGCTGATCGTTGGCCTCAGCGCCATGAATGGTTTTGAACGTGAGCTGAAAGAACGCGTACTGGCGGTCGTACCGCACGGCGAAATCCGGCCGGTCAATCAGCCGTTCAACAACTGGCAGGGCGTGCTGGATCGGGTGGGAAAAGTGCCGGGTATTGTGGCGGCTGCACCCTATATCCAGTTCAACGGCCTGATTGAGCACGGCGCCAAACTGCGCGCCATCCAGCTGAAAGGTGTTGATCCTCAGAGTGAACCGCGTGTCAGTGCCGCGCCGAAATTCGTGCAGAATAATGCCTGGCAGGATTTTAAAGCCGGTCAGCAGCAGCTGATCCTCGGCAAAGGTGTCGCGGATGCGGTGGGCGTGAAGCAGGGCGACTGGGTGACCGTGATGATCCCGAACAGCGACCCGGAAATGAAGCTGTTGCAGCCAAAACGTATTCGCCTGCAGGTTGCCGGTATTTTGCAGCTCAGCGGACAACTTGATCACAGTCTTGGCATGGTGCCTCTGGCCGATGCCCAGCAATATCAGGATATGGGCAGCAGCGTGACCGGTATTGATATCAAAGTGAACGATGTCTTTGCCGCACAGAAACTGGTGCACGACGCCGGTGAAGTGACTCAGGCTTACGTTTATATCAGCAGCTGGATCGGAACTTATGGCTACATGTACCGTGATATCCAAATGGTGCGCGCTATCATGTATATGGCGATGGTGCTGGTGATTGGTGTGGCCTGCTTCAATATCGTTTCAACGCTGGTGATGGCGGTGAAAGATAAAAGCAGCGATATTGCGATTTTGCGCACACTGGGCGCGAAAGACGGACTTATCCGCGCAGTCTTCATCTGGTACGGTTTACTGGCGGGGCTGGTCGGCAGCGTTGCAGGTGTAGTGATCGGCGTGATTGCGGCCTTCCAGCTGACTAACATCGTCAATGCATTGCAAAAACTGACCGGTCACCAGTTCCTGTCGGGCGATATTTATTTCATCGACTTCCTGCCTTCTGAAGTTCACTGGCTGGATGTCGCAGGGGTGCTGGTAACCGCCCTGGTGCTGAGTTTGCTGGCAAGCTGGTATCCGGCGCGGCGTGCGAGCCGTATCGATCCTGCCCGCGTACTCAGTGGCGGTCAGTAATCCATTTTTAAATGAAGTCTTAATCAGACACAGAGAGTAAGGAGCACTTCATGCGCACACGTCATCGTCTGTGTCGGTTTCGCAAAAATAAGCGCATTCGCCATCAGCGGTTCCGGTCGAATATTTTCCACCGTGACTCGATGGCGGCTGCGTCGTTGAAGAAGCCGTTTGTCGTGGTGCTGACCGGCGCAGGGATTTCCGCCGAGTCTGGCATTCGTACTTTCCGCGCCGCTGACGGTTTGTGGGAAGAACATTATGTTGAGGATGTGGCGACGCCCGAAGGCTATCGCCGTGATCCTGAACTGGTACAGCGTTTTTATAATGAGCGCCGCCGTCAGTTGCAGGCAGAAGATCTCAAACCGAATGCTGCACATTACGCGCTGGCCACGCTGGAAGAGGCGCTCGGTGAGAACTTCCTGCTGGTTACGCAAAATATCGATAACCTGCACGAGCGCGCGGGCAGCTTACGCGTCATTCATATGCACGGCGAATTGCTAAAAGTGCGGTGTACGCAATCGGGGCAGGTATTGGACTGGCCGGGCGATCTGACTGTGGATGACCGCTGTCATTGCTGTCAGTTTCCGGCACCGTTGCGTCCGCACATAGTCTGGTTCGGTGAAATGCCGTTTGGCATGGATGAGATTTACGATGCGCTGGCTAAAGCCGATTTTTTTGTCGCTATCGGTACGTCTGGCCACGTTTATCCGGCCGCGGGATTTGTCCATGAAGCGCGCATCGGCGGCGCCTGTGCTGTTGAACTGAATCTTGAACCGAGTCAGGTTGAAAGCGAATTCGATATGAAGCACTACGGGCTGGCGAGCCAGGTCGTACCGGAATTTGTCCATAAGTTCCTGACCAAGAAAGACCAGGCCTGGTGATCACCAGGCTTTTTTTTATTGTTCTCGCCAAAAATTGCGCCTGCCCCATAGACATATCTCGTTAAACTTGGTGAAAAATGACCTGACGCAATATTCAGGGTTTTCATGCTGCGCATAATAAAACCCAGCCGCCAGAGGATACCCAAATGAATAAGTTGCTTGATCGTTTTCTTCATTATGTTTCTTTCGATACTCAATCTAAGCCCAATGTTAAACACACGCCCAGCACCGACGGACAACTCAGGCTGGCGCAGGCCCTGCGTAATGAACTGACCGAGCTAGGTTTTTCTCAGGTTACGCTCAGTGATAAAGGCTGCGTGATGGCCACCTTGCCAGGCAATGTGGCCTGGAAAGTGCCGGTGATTGGTTTTATTTCCCATCTGGATACCGCGCCTGATTTCACGGCTAAACACGTTAATCCACAAATTGTGGAAAATTACCGCGGCGGCGATATCGCACTGGGTAATGGCGATGAAATATTATCTCCGGTGATGTTCCCGGTATTACATCAGCTTCTCGGGCACACGATTATCACCACCGACGGCAAAACCTTGCTCGGGTCTGATGATAAATCTGGTATCGCAGAAATTATTACCGCGATGGTGCGACTGAAAAACAGCAATATTCCGCACGGACCGGTGCGTATCGCCTTCACGCCAGACGAGGAAATCGGCAAAGGTGCGCAGAGTTTTGATATTCCTGCATTCGGCGCGCAGTGGGCCTACACCGTCGACGGTGGCGGAGTGGGGGAGCTGGAGTTTGAGAACTTCAACGCTGCGTCGGCCACGATTAAAATTGTCGGTAATAATGTGCATCCGGGCAGTGCCAAAGGGGTGATGGTGAATGCACTGTCACTGGCGACGCGTTTTCACAACGAGCTGCCTGCAGATGAAACGCCCGAATATACAGAAGGTTACGAAGGTTTCTACCATCTGACGACCATCAAGGGCAACGTTGAGCGTGCGGAAATGCATTACATCATCCGTGATTTCGACAAAACGCAGTTCGAAGCCCGTAAGCAAAAAATTATTGATGTCGCACACGTGGTCGGCAAAGGCCTGCACCGTGATTGTTATATCGAAGTGACGCTCGACGATCACTATTACAACATGCGCGACAAAGTGGCTCAGCACCCGCACATTATTGCACTGGCGCAGCAGGCGATGAAAGATTGTGATATTGAACCTATCATGAAGCCCATCCGTGGCGGCACTGATGGCGCACAGCTTTCGTTTCGCGGTTTGCCATGCCCGAATATCTTCACCGGCGGTTATAACTTCCATGGCAAACACGAATTCGTAACGCTCGAAGGAATGGAAAAAGCGGTTGCAGTGATTATGCGTATTGCTGAGCTGACAGCAAAAGAAGCCGTGAAGCACTGACGGTGCGGGTGGCGACAAAAAAGGGGCGATGTCTGAAAACATCGTCCCTTTTATTTTATTAGCGCAACACCGGTCAGTCGTTAAAGTACCAGTAACCGCTGTTTACCAGCGCAGACAGCAACGCAAGGAATGAAGGATCGTCCAGCGCATCGCCAAGCATGTCTTTGGTTACGGTTTTATGGCGGGCAATCGCATCTACTGCGCCGATATGTTCCGTGGTCATGGCTTCGCCATTGACATAACAGGTATCACCCACGCGCAGCACGCGAAGACCGCCCAGACGTTCCAGCGTTTCACCCGACTCCAGCAGTTCATAAATTTCACCCGGCTGATAAGGCGGTTCCGGCGGTGCCAGATCCAGCTCATGACGCGACTGGGAAATAAACTCGCCAAACCAGCTGTTGAAATGCGCCGGATTACCAATCAGATCCAGCATCATGCCGCGCAGTTTATCCAGCTCAGCCGGTTGCACTTCGGCCGGATGTTCACGTTCAACCAGTTCCGGATCGCTGTAACGGTGGCTGCCCAGCTCGCGGGAAAGCACGAAATCTGCAAAACCACTGACCATCTCACGGGCGTTTGGCGCACGGAAACCGACGGAATAGTTGAGGGAGTTTTCCAGCGAATAGCCGTCGTGCGGGAAGCCCGGCGGAATGTAGACGATGTCGCCCGGTTCCAGTTCTTCATCAATAATAGCCTCGAACGGCTCGACCTGCAGCAAATCAGGATGCGGGCAATGTTGTTTCATGGCGACTTTCTCGCCCACACGCCAGCGGCGGCGGCCAGTGCCCTGAATAATAAATACGTCGTACTGATCCAGATGCGGGCCAACACCACCGCCGGGCACCGAGAAGGAAATCATCAAATCGTCCATGCGCCAGTCAGGAATGTGGCGAAATGGCGTCATCAGATGGGAAGAGGGTTCATGCCAGTGGTCGACCGCCTGAACCAGAACTGACCAGCCCGTTTCACCCAGATGATCGTAACTTTCAAACGGCCCGTGGCTGACATTCCACTTGCCGTCCTGATTGCTCACCAGACGGCTGTCCACCTCATTTTCCATCGCCAGACCAGCCAGTTCGTCCGGAGAAATCGGATCGACGAAATTTTTAAAGCCGCGTTTTAACACCACAGGACGCTTTTGCCAGTAACGCTGCAGGAAATCATTCCAGTCTAGGTCGAGTTGGTAATCCATAGTATTTCCCTTGCATTAAATGGAGGGTGATAAGGAAGAGGAGAGTCTGTAAATGATTATAACGGAAGGTGTTGCGGCTGAGTTGGGCAATTGCCAGCAAATTTCGCACTATGCTTAAGATTGCGCCGAAATTTGCTGGCAAAATAATCGGGGGAGAACGTTATTCCAGTTCAATGCCTTGTTGCAGACCAAAACAAACGCGCATGCTGGCGCCGCCAAGCGGGCTGTCACCAATGATAATTTTGCCGTCGTACTGTTCAATGATGTCGTTGGCGAGCGATAACCCCAGCCCTTGCCCCGGACGCAAGGTATCTGCCCGCTGCCCGCGCTGGAAAATCACCTCGCGCTTACTTACCGGAATACCCGGGCCATCGTCTTCAATCAGGATCACCAACTGATTCTCGGTATGGACGGCACTGATTTCGACAAACTCCAGACAGTATTTGCAGGCGTTGTCTATCACGTTACCCATCACTTCCATGAAGTCATTTTTTTCGCCCACAAAGGTGATTTCCGGTGAAATATCCACCGTGATCACCACGCCTTTACGCTGATAAACCTTATTCAACGCCGAACATAATCCGTCGAGGATCGCCGGGACGGAGTGAACTTCACGGATCAGCAGGTTTTGTTCGGAGCGCAATGTCGCGCGATGCAGGTAATAGCCAATCTGCTGTGAGATGCGGCTGATTTGCTCAAGCATCACCGGCTCGGCATCTTCAATGGTCATCTGTTTACCATTGCGCAGTGCACGCAGGGTGGACTGCAAGAC
Organism: Rahnella sp. CG8; assembly: GCF_023701875.1. Classification (NCBI taxonomy): domain Bacteria; kingdom Pseudomonadati; phylum Pseudomonadota; class Gammaproteobacteria; order Enterobacterales; family Yersiniaceae; genus Rahnella; species Rahnella sp. CG8. Next base: position 1,804 of record NZ_JABAED010000048.1, on the reverse strand, counting down.
AGCCAGCGGCGTTTTCAGGCTGTGCGTCAGGTCAGCCAGCGTGGTGCGGTAACGATCATAACGGCCACGCTCCCCGTGCAGCAAAATATTCAGGTTACGCACCAGACCGCGCAGTTCACGTGGCGGGTTTTCATCCAGTGATTCCCGCTCGTGGGTTTCCAGTTCGGCGACCTGATGGATCAGTTCTTTGATTGGCCTCAGGCTCCAGTAAGCTGCCAGCCATAACAAAGGCACCACCAGCAGCAGGTTCGCCAGTAAGACATAGCTGAACCACTCCCAGACAAGGTCAGAGCGCTGTAATTCCTGCGGAATGGTATCGACCACCACAATGTTCAGCGCCGGCAGGCGCGAGGTCGCATTATAGGTATTGACCGCAATGGAGTGGGTCATCGCGTTGGCGTCGGTATCGTCGTAATCCTTCAACTTATCCTGCGCTTGCGGGTTGTTACCCAGGACTTCACTGCTGATTTGCGTGTCGGTATCCAGCTCATAGAAGCCGGGTTTGTTCATCCACGCTTTATCGATATGCGCTTCGAGCTCAGGGATGCGGCGCTCGGCCCATAACAGTTTTCCGTCTGCGTCGTAAATGAACACCAGCGTCGGCGTGTTGAGGTCGAGATCAGGCGGAACGTTGATAGTCAGCTTGCCGTCGCGCCATTGTGCAAGGCTGAAGAAGAGGTTACTTTCGCCGCGCAGGAGCCGGTAGGCGGTTTTGTCGAAACTCACCATGTAACCCACCACGGCCACCAGCCCGTAGGCCAGCGACAGGGTAAGTACCACCGCAGCGGTCGCCATCATAAAGCGGACGCGAAGGGAGAAGGGGTTCCGGGTACGACGTCCTTTCATGAAGCGTCCTTTGAACATGACGATGATTATGGCCTGATGTCGAAACGGTAACCCTGACCACGTACGGTCGTTATCACATCAACCGGGTGTTCTGCCTGCAGTTTTTTGCGCAGACGGCCCATCAGAACATCGACGGTGTGACTTTCACGCAGCTCGGCATCCGGATAGAGCTGAAGCATCAGAGAGTCCTTGCTGACCACCTTTCCCGCATTGCGGATCAGTGTCTCGATAATCGTGTATTCGAAAGCGGTCAGTTTAATCGGCTGCTCATTGACGGTCAGTTCACGACGTGACAGATCAATCTGGAAAGGTTGCAGCGTGATCACCTGTGAGGCGAGACCGCTGTTACGGCGCATCAGCGCCTGCATGCGCGCCAGCACTTCTTCCAGATGGAATGGCTTAGTGACGTAATCATCCGCACCGGCTTCCAGCACTGCGACTTTATCCTGCCAGCTTTCGCGGGCGGTCAGCACCAGAATCGGCAGATTGTTCTGATGACTTCGCCAGCGGCGGATCAGGCTCAGGCCATCTTCACCAGGCAAGCCGAGGTCAACAATGGCGATATCAGGCGCATGCTCATGCAGAAAATAGTCTGCTTCTTTGGCGTCTTCTGCCGCATCGACCTGATGGCCCATTTCCCGCAACTGTACTGAGAGGTGATGACGTAACAGTGCGTTATCTTCAATGACTAAAATTCGCATGGTGATTCCTTATCCTGACAGCGCGAAAAATGGATTAAACATTCTGAGTGCGATTGTAAATGATTCAGAAACATTTTAATCAACCTCAGGTCAACGCAGGTGTGCCGAACATCAACAGAACCTAAACGAATTATAAGCGGCTTCCGCCAGGCGTGGCATAAAAAAGGCGACCTCCGGAGTTAATGCCGATCGTTTAAGGATCAGTTGACCGATCCGGTGGCTCGTGTAAAAAGGGTTCATGCTCATCATGGACCCTT
>NZ_JABAED010000047.1:0-19875 GCF_023701875.1 Rahnella sp. CG8 | reverse complement strand
CGAAGGGTGAGTACGGGATGGAGTTATAATTACAAAAATCATGCCAAAGCACACTTCAACATACTCATTCTTCATTAATACCCCACCCCAACCCTCCCCTTCGCAGGGGAGGGAGCAAACAGATCAAATCGCCCATCCGCCCGCATAAAACACCACTAACGCTACGGCGATAATCACCGTGCCGATGTTCAGTTTTCGCCATTCGCCGGAGAAGATGCGTCCAATCACCAGTGCGCTGAAACCGAGCATAATACCGGTGACGATGTTACAGGTCAGAACGATAAATACTGCGCACAGTAACCCTGACATCGCATCCACGAAATCATTGAAATCCAGTTTGGTGACATTGCTGAGCATCAGCAAACCCACGTACATCAGCGCGGGTGCGGTGGCGTAAGCCGGTACCAGATAAGACAGCGGAGAGAGGAACAGCATCAGCAGGAACAGCACACCGACGACGGTAGCCGTCAGACCGGTTTTGCCGCCCGCCGCCGTACCGGCTGCCGATTCGATATAAACCGCTGCCGGAGATGCGCCAACCAGGGAGGCGAAAATACTGCTCACGGAGTCAGCCGTCAGGGCTTTACCGCCGCTGATGATCTGGCCGTTTTCATCCAGTAAGTTTGCCTGTCCGGCGACAGCGCGGATGGTGCCGGTGGCATCAAACACCGCTGTCATCACCAGTGCCAGCACGCTGGGCAATACCGCAGCTTTCAGTGCACCCAGAATATCGAGATCGAAAATCACCGATTTACCGTCAGCCCCCGCCAGAGAAGGCATGGCGAATAAACCCTGATATTTCACTGTTGGATCGAAGATCAGGCCGATAATGGAAATCGCGATAATCACCAGCAAGATGCCGCCCGGAACGCGCAGTTTCTCCAGGCCAAAAATCACCGCCAGACCAAGCAACGTCATCACGACCGGGAATGAGGTAAATGCGCCGAGTGCCACCGGTAAGCCGTCCAGCGGGTTTTTCACCACCAGACCGACGCCATTGGCGGCGATCAGTAACAGGAACAGGCCGATACCAATACCGGTACCGTGCGCAACGCCGGTTGGCAGATTGCGCAAAATCCACGAACGGATGCCGGTCACCGAGATAATGGTGAACAACACGCCCATCAGAAATACCGCGCCGAGCGCCACCGGTACACTGATGTGCTGGCCGAGAACCAGACTAAATGCGGTAAAAGCAGTCAGAGAAATGGCGCAACCAATCGCCAGCGGCAAATTCGCCCACAGCCCCATCAGCAGGGAGCCGAAACCGGCGACCAGACAGGTCGCGACAAACACTGCGGTTGGCGAGAAGCCCGCTTTGCCGAGCATCGAGGGCACGACAATCACCGAATAGACCATCGCCAGAAAGGTGGTTAAGCCAGCGATAACTTCCTGGCGGACGTTACTGCCACGCGCACTGATTTTGAAAAAAGCATCAAGCGGGCCTTTTGGCGCAACTGCGCGGCCAGCTTGAGGTTGTTGACTCGACATGGAAAATCCTCTGAATGTCTTTACTGATTAGCCGGCGTGGTCATTATGAAACCGTTTCTGCACGTTCACTTCCTTATTTGTCGCCTGAAATCGCCGAAAACGGCGTCAGAACGGCAAGGCAAACGTTTAACTCGCATCGCGTGTGGCAGGACAAAAAATTACGCAAACGATTATCCTGCCTTTAACCGCCGTACATCAACCGTGAATGACAACAATTTACCGTTGTCTGGTCAATAAAAACGCGGTTGTGGTGGAAATTTATCCGGTGGCAGAAAAAGAGACAAACAAGGAGGGGAAAGAAGGGAAATAAATAACAGGGTATTTATTGTGGTTTATCTTTTATAAGACGTTTATTACGTAAAACTCCGCCCGCAATGAACGCCTGAAAATATAAAAATGGATAAGAAATTAACGCAAAATATTAAACGAACCGCCGTTTTCCAGCACTTTCTGATATGCCGGACGCGCGGTGACATTCGATAACCAGGCCTTCAGCAGAGGATATTTTCCCAGTCCGGCGCGGGCATTGATCGCCTCTATCGGGAAACTCATCTGAATATCTGCCGCGCTGAACTGTTGACCGGCGAAATAAGGATGTGTACTCAGATGCTGTTCCAGATAATCCATATGCGTATAAATCTGCTTATCCAGATAATTCTTCTGCACGCCCTGTCCTATGGCGCCGGCAATCGGACGGATGAGCCACGGCATCGGCGGTTTACCCAGACGGCTAAAAATCAGCTTCATCACCAGCAAAGGCATCAGAGAACCTTCAGCGTAGTGCATCCAGTAACGATACTGCTGATGCTCAGCAAACGCCGTGGGTTTCAGCGTGCCCGCCTCATCGTACACTTCCTGCAGGTATTCAATGATGGCGCCAGATTCCGCAAGGATCAGCCCGTTGTCTTCCAGCACCGGCGACTTGCCCAGAGGATGGACTTTTTTCAGCGATGGCGGCGCCAGCATGGTTCCTTTATCCCGCTGATAACATTTGATTTCGTAAGGGACGCCCAATTCTTCGAGCATCCATAAGATTCGCTGTGAACGGGAATTATCCAAATGATGCACAGTTAGCATAAAAGTCTTCTGTCCTTTTTCAATTAATTATTTGTTAACTATAGACAACACTTTCAAAGCGCGTATCAGATTCGCTTTATTAACCCTGAATTTCTTCAGGGTTAATTTATCAAAAATCTTTTTATTTGATTAAAATCACTTACGGATTAATCTTAATTATGCCAAAAAAATTATCGCAACTTCGTTCGCCTTTAATAAGGCTTAATGCCATTATCGCCGGATAACAAATTAACCCGTCGCTTTCGACTCTCTGTTGGTGGAGCCTCACATGTTTTCCAGTAATTACAACAATGTGCTTGTGATGTTTTCGTTCATTGTTGCAATGCTTGCCTCTTATACCGCGCTTGATATGGCAGGCCGGGTTGCCACCACAGAGGGAAAGGCTTCCCGACTTTGGTTAACAGGTGGCGCCATTGCAATGGGTATCGGCATCTGGTCGATGCATTTTATCGGCATGCTGGCCTTTAATGCTTCGATGCCAATGGGTTACGACCCTTTAATTACCCTGCTTTCTATGCTGATTGCCATCATTTCCTCAGCTTTTGCGCTGTGGCTGGTATGCCTTGAGGAGTTACCCACCGGGCGGTTACTTGCCGGTGCCTTGCTGATGGGCGGCGGTATTGCCGCGATGCATTACACGGGTATGGCGGCGATGCAGATGATGCCGCCCATTGTCTACGATTACCGTTGGGTCGCGTTATCCGTGGGAGTGGCGATTGTCGCCTCCGGCGCGGCGCTGTGGATGGCGTTCAATCTGCGTCATCAGTCACCCAATGTCCGTCTGCTGCGCATCAGCGCTGCGGTGGTAATGGGCGCTGCCATTGTCGGTATGCATTACATCGGCATGGCTGCGGCACAATTCCCGATGGACAGCCACAGTATGGCGGCGTTCAGCGGCGTAGACAATAACTGGCTGGCACTGCTGGTGATTGTGGTCACGCTGGCGATTCTGGCGATCACCCTGATCATTTCTATTCTTGATGGCCGGATGCAGGCACGCACCTCGATTCTGGCATCTTCGCTGGCACAGGCGAACCGCGAGCTGACCCAACTGGCGCTGCACGACAATCTGACCCATTTGCCAAATCGTCTGTTGCTGGAAGACCGCCTGAGTCAGGCGTTTCAGAAAGCGTCACGTGGCGAATCACAGTTTGCGGTGCTGTTTTTCGATCTCGACGGATTCAAAGCCGTTAACGATGCCTTCGGCCACCACATCGGCGATCAGCTGTTAATTTCAGTCACCGAACGCCTGCAATCGCAGCTGAGGGCGACAGATACGCTGGCGCGGCTCGGCGGCGATGAGTTTGTACTGCTGGTTGAGATCACCGAACCCACCGATGCCTCGCAACTGGCCGATAAACTGGTGCATCTGATTGCGCGTCCGTTTTACGTTTCCCGCTACGAACTGCTGGTCTCTGCCAGCGTGGGGATCGCGGTGTATCCGGGCGATGGCGAGAATGAACGCGAGCTGATGCTCAATGCTGACGCCGCGATGTATCACACCAAAAATTCCGGCCGTAACGGCCACAGTTTCTTCCAGCCGTCGATGAATGCCAACGCCCAGAACCAGTTGCAAATGCTCAATGATTTGCGTCTGGCGGTTGCACACCATGAGCTGCGTTTGCACTATCAGCCGAAATTTATTGCGCCTTACGGGCCGGTGAGTGGCTTCGAAGCGCTGCTGCGCTGGGAGCGCGACGGTAACCTCCTCAGCCCGGATGTGTTTTTGCCGCTGGCGGAAAAAACCGGACTGATTATCCCGATTGGCGAATGGGTGCTCAATGAAGCCTGTCGCCAGTTGCGGGAATGGCATCTGGCCGGCCATACACAATGGACAGTGGCGGTGAATCTTTCCACGCTGCAATTTGAGCAGGCGAATCTGGTCGAAATGGTGATTGAAACCATTGAACGCCATCAGATCCCGCCTGAAATGCTGACGCTGGAAGTGACAGAAACCACCGCGATGCGTAACCCGGATGCCAGCGTGGAAATTCTGGAGCGCCTGACACAGTACGGCGTAAAAGCCTCCATTGATGATTTCGGTACTGGCTATTCCAGCCTGCTCTATCTGAAACGTCTGCCGGCCAGTGAGCTGAAAATCGACGGTGCATTTATTAATGACCTGATTGCCGGTAGCGAAGACGCCAGTATCGTTTCTGCGATCATTGCCCTCGGCCAGACGCTGAACCTGAAAGTGGTGGCCGAAGGCGTTGAAACGATCCAACAGCAGGAATTTCTGACGCAACTGGGCTGCGACACCTTACAGGGTTATCTTCTGGGGCGTCCGATGACGCCACAGCAGATTGCCCAACACCCCGATACGGACTGGGAGTCGCAGATAACCCTCACAGATAAAACCTGAGGCCCCCGGCTCAGGCTGTCGCCGTGCGGAAAAATCGCACGGCGTTGCGTAGCTCAACACTTTGTTCCGTCAGGGATTGCGCCGCTGCCGCTGCCTGTTCCACCAGCGCGGCGTTCTGCTGCGTCACCCTGTCCATCTGGTCAACGGCAATCCCCACTTCGTGAATACCGGTGTGCTGCTCAGAACTTGCTGTCGAGATTTCTCTGACAATTTCAGCCACCTTATTCACCGAGCTGACAATCTCATTCATGGCTTTACTGGCGCGATCAGCCTGCAATGACCCTTCGGCAATTTTGCTGACGGTGCCCTGAATCAGATCTTTAATTTCTTTCGCCGCCTGCCCGCTTTTTTGCGCCAGCACCCGCACCTCACTCGCCACCACCGCAAACCCTTTACCCTGCGTACCGGCACGCGCCGCTTCCACGGCGGCGTTCAGCGCCAGCAGGTTGGTCTGGAAGGCAATGCCTTCAATCACGCTGATGATATTGATAATTTCATTCGAACTGCCGGAAACATCACGCATATGTGCCTGCATCCCCGTAACAATCACGCCGCCCTGAGACGCCGTTTTCGAGGTTTCCAGCGCCAGCTGGCTGGCCTGCCGGGCGTTCTCAGCGTTCTGGCTGACGGTCGCGGTCAGGTTTTGCATATTGGAACTGGTCTGCACCAGCGAGGCCGCCTGTTCTTCGGTGCGCTGTGATAAATCCACATTGCCCTGTTCAATTTCACTGGCGGCATGATTGATGGATTCACTGCCTTCCATAATCTGATGAATGGTTTTATTCAGTTGCTGGTTCATGCCGTTCAGCGAAGCCAGCAAACTGCCGTCATCACCCGGTTTCAGCGTGATTTTTGCCGCCAGATTACCGGCGGCGATTTCACGCATAATAGAGGCGGCATAAGCCGGTTCACCGCCCAGTTGTTTCACCAGATGGTGCGCCAGCAGCAGTGCCATCGTCAGTGAAAGAATAAACGCCACGCCGACCAGCACTAAAAACATCGCGCTGGCCGTGTGATAGCTGCTGCGCGCATCCGCTGCCGCCTGCTCACTGTTGGTCAGCTCGTTTTTTACCAGCGTCGCCAGATCCGCCATTAACTGTGTGCGATATTTCCGTGAGTTATCGCCACTGATTTTCGTGGCCTGCGCAATGTCGTTGCGTTCAACCGCCGCAATTACATCATTATTCGCCAGCGAAAACTGCTCAAAATTAGCGACGATTTGCTTAAACAGATCTGACTGACTGCCGCCGCTGTCCAGCTTCAGATACGCATTTTCCGCGTCTTTAAAGGTGGCAACCGCCTGAAGGATTTCGACCCGGTGGCCGTCGCGCGGCGCCCCCTCTGGCGAGGCGATATATTGCACCTGTTGCAGGCGTAATTCCGCCAGCGTGCCGCGCATCACCAGCGGATACTGCACGCCGGGAAGCCGGTAGGCACGGTAGTTTTCAATCTGCTGATTACTGCTGTTGAGCAGCCAGGCTGACATCGCCGCCAGAATCAACAGCAAGCTCAGGACGAGTGCGAATGCACCCAGCAAACGGGCAAGTATGGAAAGGTTGGTGATCTTTTTCATCTGGGCACATCGGAAAGTCAGTGACAGGAAACACTCATAACGGCCGGAATGAAGGGAACTTTAGGGAAAATGAAACTATATTTCATTTTGTTAAGCGCTGTCTTTCGTAATGTAATTTTAGGGTTACCGGACGAATTTTTCATGTTACCGGCCCGCCTTAAAAACATGATCTGCCACGCGTTGCAAAGATTTGCTCTCTCATAAAGAGAGAGCACTCAGCGCGACTCACTTTGGCTCACTTCGGTTCAAAAGCGGGCCATAACGGAGTGACTGCCGACAACAGATTCGCCGTACCGGCCGCCACCGACATGTGTCGGAAATTGTCGCTGCCGTCCGCTGTCTTCGCAAATTTCACCACCGTTTCCAGCCCGGCTTCCTGACACAACACCGTGCCGCCAGCGATATCCCACAGCGTGGTGCGCCGTTGCAGATGGCCGTCGATAATGCCTTTTGCCGCAAACACCATGCCGACCGTGGTACAGCGATAACAATGTACTGACCAGTCAGCCGCGCGGATCCCCTGATAAAAGGCCGAGGCTTCGTCCAGCTTGTCGTCCGCACTGTCGCCCAGCGACACAATCTGTACATCTTCAAAACGATCATCGCGACGGAAGGGTTTGTCGTTGAGGAAAATCCCCTTTCCGGATTCTGCTGAAAACAGGTCGTTTAAAACCGGCAGTGCCACAATGCCGATCACCGGCTGTTTATTTTCCACCAGCCCGAGCGACACGCCCCACAGCGGCGAACCGCGCAGGAAATTCGAGGTGCCGTCGATAGGATCAATCACCCAGCACGGCGCGTCGGTCAGAATGCCGCCCATCTCTTCGCCGATCACCGCATCCTGCGGAAAATGCTCTGCCAGCCGGGTGCGGATAAACTGCTCAACCGCCAGATCGGCTTCTGAAACGAAATCCTGCGTACGCTTACTGCTGATTTCGATAGCGTCCCGGCGGTGAAAAAAGTCCAGCGCCAGTCTGGCGGCCTGCGCCGCAATCTGACTGGCAACCGCCAGACGCGGGGACATCATAGTGTTGGTCATGATAAATCCTGAGTTTTCAGTCGGAAGGAACAAAAGCTGTCTTCATAGAATGCATCGGAATCGATGAATAAAAAATGACAACCTGCCACTTGCTAAAATAGCGTAAAACACTCTATATCTGTGTGCTTCAACTTTCTGAATTTTGCCGGAGATTTCCATGCCCGATGCCGCCCATTGGTTGCCCTTTCTGCTGATTTGTCTCGGGCTGGTATTAACGCCCGGCCCGAACATGATTTACCTGATTTCACGCTCACTCTGTCAGGGGCCGAAAGCCGGACTGATTTCCCTCGGCGGCGTAGTGCTGGGCTTCCTGTTTTACATGTTGTTTGCTGCGCTCGGCATTACCGCGCTGCTGATGGCGGTGCCCTTCGCTTATGACGCCCTGCGCATCGGCGGCGCTGCGTATTTGCTGTATATGGCGTGGCAGGCGGTGAAACCCGGCGGACGCTCGCCGTTTCAGGTCAGGGATTTACCCCGCGACAGCAATAAAAAACTGTTCACCATGGGGCTGGTCACTAATCTGCTGAACCCGAAAGCGGCGGTGTTATATCTGACGCTGTTACCGCAGTTTATCGTGCCTGAACAAGGGCATGTGCTGACGCAGTCGCTGATTCTGGGCAGCTCGCAAATTCTGATCAGTGCGACGGTCAACGCGCTCATTGCCCTTTCAGCCGGTTACATTGCCGTCTTTCTGGCCGGGCGACCATTGTGGATGGTCATCCAGCGCTGGTTTATGGGTGCAGTGCTGGGCGGGCTGGCTATGCGTATGTTGCTCGACGGGCGTAAATAACCGGCCATTTGTCACGCGTCATATTCAGTTCCGCATCAACGCTATATAATCCTTTGCATAACGAAACCAGAGGATTTTTCCATGCGTCTATTTTCATCCCGATTTTTGCCTGCCGTTGCCTTGCTCGGGCTTGCCCTGAGCCTGGCTTCCCCTTGCGCTTTTGCCACACGCCAGATAACCGATCAGCTTGGCCGTCAGGTCACTATTCCCGATCAGGTGGATCGCGTCGTCGTTTTGCAACATCAGACCCTTAATCTGCTGGTTCAGCTGGATGCCACCAAAGATATTGTCGGCGTGCTGAACAACTGGCAGCGACAGCTGGGCAGCGGTTATGTGCGTCTTGCGCCGGAGCTGGCGAAAACGCCGGTGGTCGGCGACCTGACCAGCGTGAACCTGGAAAGCGTGGTGGCGCTTCATCCGCAAGTGGTGTTCGTCACCAACTATGCACCACAGGAAATGATCGACCAGATCAGCCAGGCCGGGATCGCCGTCGTGGCGGTTTCATTGCGGGATGATCCGAAAGGCGAAGAACATATGATGAACCCGGTGCTGCCGGATGAAGATGAGGCGTACACCGAAGGGCTGAAGAAAGGCATCGCGCTGATTGGCGATGTGGTCAATCACCAGAAACAGGCACAGGCGTTGATCGACTATACTTTTTCTCAGCGTCAGTTAACTGGCGAGCGGCTGAAAGATATTCCGGCCAATCAGCGGATCCGCACGTATATGGCAAATCCCGATCTGACCACTTACGGTTCCGGCAAATATACCGGCCTGATGATGGCGCATGCCGGTGCGATGAACGTTGCGGCAGCCACAGTGAAAGGGTTTAAGCAGGTCGCGCTGGAACAGGTGATCGCCTGGAACCCGCAGGTGATCTTCGTGCAGGACCGGTATCCGGAAGTGGTCGGGCAGATCACCGGTGATCCGAAATGGCAGGGTATTGATGCGGTCAAAAATCACCGCGTTTATCTGATGCCGGAATACGCCAAAGCCTGGGGCTATCCGATGCCTGAAGCGATGGCGATCGGCGAACTGTGGATGGCGAAAAAACTCTACCCGCAAAAATTCGCTGACATCGATATGCAAAAACAGGCTGATGCCTGGTACCAGCGCTTCTACCGGACGGATTTTAAACCCGCGGCAGACGCGGCGCGCGCGGGGAAATAGCCTCGTCTCCGGCGCTTTACGTTGAGGCAATGTGACAAGGAGACCTGATGACAAATACGATTAAAGTGCTGGCGGCAGGGAGTTTACGCCGCGCATGGGCGCCGCTGTGCGATGCCTTTACGGAAGAAACCGACAGCAAAGTCGACGTGGAATTCGGCCCCGCCGGGCTGTTGCGCGAACGTATCGAACAAGGGGAAAAGGTCGATCTGTTTGCCTCGGCCAATACCGCGCATCCGCTGACGTTGCAGCAGCACGGTAAGGCGCTGGACGTGGAAGCATTTTGCGGCAACAGCCTGTGTGTCACCGCCCGAAAAGGGCCGGAACTGGATAAACTCAACTGGCTGAGCGTATTACTTGATCCCCGTTTTCGGCTGGCGACATCGACACCGCAAAGCGATCCTTCCGGTGATTACACCTGGCAAATGTTTGAGCAGATCGAAAGGCGACATCCCGATGCCGGGGCTATTTTACGCAACAAGGCGCTGCGTCTGGTGGGCGGTGAGAAATCGGCCAAAATTCCGGCAGGCAAACTGGCGGCAGAATGGCTGATTTGCAGCGGTCAGGCCGATGTTTTTATCGGCTACACCAGTTATGCCGCGCTGTTGCGGGAAAATGATGCGCTGGAAGTCTACAACATTCCGGCGGATTACAACGTGCGGGCCAGATACGCGCTCGCGACCTGCACGGAGAAAGGGAAACCGCTGGCAGAATTTATTCTTTCAGAAACCGGCCAGCATATTTTGCAGAACGCCGGTTTTTGCGGGAGACATGCGGTGATGCCGGAATAGAAAAAATACAAACAGGTACAACGCGACCTTAGTGATCGAGGTCTCTTTCTTTCATTGCCCGCTGACGATCGTAATACTCATCTTCAGCGGCAGTGATTTCATCGAGCAGCGAATCCACATCGGCTTTGTGCGTATCTTCGGTGAACAATCCGGTCAGAATAGTTTCCGGTGTCAGTTTGCCGTCTTCGTACAATGCCCAGATTTCTTTGGCAAAGCGCGTTTCCAGCAACTGCGGTGCAAACTGCCCGTAGTACTCGGTCATGTTATTCACATCGCGCTCGAACATCGATTCAGCGTGGTTATTGGCAGCGGCGTCCACGGCCTGCGGCAGGTCGATAATCACCGGCCCTTCAGCGTCCATCAACACGTTAAACTCTGACAAGTCACCGTGAACGATACCGGCGCACAGCATGCGTACGATATTGCGGATCATGGTGTCGAAATCGGCTACCGCTTCTTCTTCAGTCAGGATGACGTCACTCAGACGCGGCGCGACTACGCCGTCAGCGTCGGTGATAAGCTCCATCAGCAGCACGCCGTCCAGACAAATGTAAGGCTGCGGCACGCGCACACCGGCATTCGCCAGACGGAACAGCGCATCCACTTCGGCGGTCTGCCAGGATTCTTCCTGCTGTTTACGCCCGAACTTTGACCCCTTTTGCATCGCACGCGCGTTGCGGGTGTTACGGACTTTACGGCCTTCCTGATACTGCACGGCCTGCTTGAAGCTACGTTGTGTCGCTTCTTTATACACTTTGGCGCAGCGGATCTCTTCACCGCATAAAACGGTGTAAACATCGGCTTCTTTGCCACTTTTCAGTCGACGGACCACATCATCAATCAGGCCGTCATCCACCAGAGGTTGGATTCTATTTGGGATTTTCATGCAGCCTTGTACCTTATTTCAGCGCATGAGGGAATGACCTGCGCAATATTCCCTGCATTACACACCAGACACGCCGTTCGCGTCATCCTTTCTGATCCTTATCGCTTACTGTTCTCAAGGGTACAGTTTAACGTAGTGGCGATGGAGTGGATACTTTATGCACATACGTTATCACTTTTTACCGCTGCTTTTCACCGTCAACGCCCGCCGGGGTTTTATGGCACCCTGATTAAATTTAACTTAAATAATTAATTTATGTCCGCTAATTATTTCTTACTGTAAATAAAGCATGCCAGTTAATAAATTTTTATGTCTTCGGAACTTTTTCTTTAACTTAAGCTTTTCGTGCTGTTTACGCTTCGTTTATTCAAGGCAAAAAACGGTATACGTTCCGTTTAGAATAGAGGTGATACTGTGCCGGTAATTTCCCGTTGCAGGTCTTCTGATATGAATACTATTTTAATAACCGGTGCCACTGGTTTTGTTGGCGGAGCTGTCGTTGAATATTTTCTTCGCCAGCAACTCACCACCAATAATGCATTATTACTCTTAGTCAGGGCTGACGATAATGCGACGGGACTCGCCAGAATTATCGATAATTTGAAGAAGTTTGAATTACATGATACTCAGCTTTCTCCGCTAACTGAGCAATCAATATTGACCGGCGATCTGGCCGATCCGGAAAGTTTTATTCATGACGCGCGTTTAGATAATGTCACGCACGTTATTAACTGCGCCGCCATCGCCTCGTTTGGTCATAATCCGGCCATGTGGCGTGTGAATGTCGAAGGTTCACTGGCCTTCGCCAAACGTATGGTGCAGGTAAAAGGTTTGCAGCGATTTGTGCATGTTGGCACGGCGATGGCATCAATGCCGGATAAAGACAGCGTCTTCTACGAAGGCATGCCGGACAACGAGCAGAACGAAGATCTGGTGCAGTATACGGCTTCCAAGCGGGCGATTGAGAATCTTGTCCGCGCCGAATGCCCGTCGCTGCCGTTCGTGGTTGCACGACCGTCGATTATCGTCGGTCACACGCAGCATGGCTGCCAGCCTTCAAGCAGCATCTTTTGGGTGTTCATGATGGCGATTAAACTGAAGAAATTCACCTGTACGCTCGACGATCAGGTGGATGTTATTCCGGTGGACTATTGCGCGATGGTGCTGGTAAAACTGTGTCTCGCCAAAGACCTCAGCCATAATTTTTATCATATTTCTTCCGGCGAAGAGATGTGTACGCCATTCCATGAAATAGATACCTCGGTGGCAAAAGCCAATAATACTTCACGCATTATCAGTGAATATGAACAAACCAGTTATCAGGAATTTACCGGCATCCGCAAACAATTTAAAGATGTGCTCGGCCCGTGTAATGATAAAATTATTTTACGTGCCATTAAACTTTATGGCGGTTTTGCTCAGTTAAACGTGAAGTTTGATAATTCTCGTTTATTAGATATGGGCATTCCAAAACCTGCTGCCTTTAACAGTTATATTGATAAATGTGTTTCCTCAACCCGCGGACAATCTATCAGCGAACTGATGCAGGTTGATTTTAAATAAACCCGGTGTCTGTTAAATATTAAACACTCCCCTAAATCATTCAGTTGCTTCAAGGCGGCAACTGAATGAATCCCCGGGAGCTTACATAAGTAAGTGACCGGGGTGAGTGACCAATCTGCAGGGAGCAGCGTGAAGGATGACGGGGATTAGACAAGGCCGTTTCGGCCATACAGCCTGAAACCTTCGCGCTGATTCAGGCGGTCATAATACGCCGTCACTGCCGGTAACGCCGGACGGGACATGGGTGTCATCGACCAGCGGTTCACTGCCAGCCCGAGCGGAATATCCGCCAGCGTAAAATTATCCCCCAGCACGTAATCGCCGCTGCGCTGAAGTTGTTCTTCCAGCATCTGCATATGACGGTTCCATTCGCTGACACCGGCATCAATCAGCGCCGGATCCTGATGCTGCGGACTGTTGCGAGCCAGCGCCGGAAACGCATAGCGCCAGGAATTATTCAGTTCACCGGATTGCCAGTCCATCCACTGTTCGGTCAGCGCACGACGTTTCGGGTCAGATGACAGCAAATCTTCGCGCCCTTCCCGCGCCGCCAGATAGCGGCAAATCACGTTGGATTCCCACAGTACAAATTCGCCATCGAGCACTACCGGCACCATCGCATTCGGGTTCAGTGCTTTAAATTCCGCAGTCTGGACAGACTGAAAACCCGAACCGAATTGTTCCTGTTCGAAATCCAGCCCCAGTTCCTGACAGGTCCACAACACTTTACGCACATTGATCGACGGTGATTTACCCAAAATCTTTAGCATGATTTCCCCTGTTAACGTGGTACACGAATAGCCGGTCACGACGGACGAATAAAGATCCGCGTGGCTGAGCCGTGATAAGTGGTATCCGTTTTTGCCACGAAACCACATTTTTCCGCCAGACGAACTGAGGCCTGATGCTCCGGCGCAATAATGCAGCATAGCTGACGATCGACGTGTGTACCGGCCCATTTCAGCACTGCCTGCGCGGCTTCAAAGGCGTAGCCTTTGCCGTGAAACGCCGGAGAAACGACCCAGCCCATTTCCGCCATGCCTTTGAGCGAGGGTGTGATATCGCGCTGATAATCCGCCAGACCAATTTCGCCAACAAACGCGCCTTCTGCACCCGCCGTTTTTTCGAACACAATCCAGTAACCGAAACCGAGCATCTGCCAGTGGCCCGGATACCGCAGCAGACGACTCCAGCTGGCTTCGCGACCCGAAGGCGTGCCACCGATGTATTTCACAACCGCCGGATCGGCCCATTGCGCGGCAATATCTTCAAAATCATCAACATGATGGCCACGTAAAATCAGACGTTCGGTTTCGATAACGGGAGCACTGGTCTGC
Source organism: Rahnella sp. CG8 (assembly GCF_023701875.1). Classification (NCBI taxonomy): domain Bacteria; kingdom Pseudomonadati; phylum Pseudomonadota; class Gammaproteobacteria; order Enterobacterales; family Yersiniaceae; genus Rahnella; species Rahnella sp. CG8. The sequence goes on along the minus strand of NZ_JABAED010000047.1, from coordinate 5,799 downwards.
ATGGTTTTTCCTGAATAAGGTGAATTACCATTAACTTAGCACCACAATTGTGCTGACCGGAAGAGAGGTTTTAGCGGGAAATAAAAATCAGACGATAATGCCGCCGCGCAGTGCCGTCGGCGTTATGCCACGCACGGATTTGAAACGGTTACTGAAATGGCTGGCGGAGCTGAATCCGCATTCCAGCGCAATGGACGTGATGTCCATCTGACTGGTTTTCAGCAAGTTTTCCGCGCGGATCAGCCGGGCATTCATCACGTACTGATGCGGTGCCAGCCCCATGCTTTGTTTAAACATGCGGGCGAAGTGGAATTCGCTGAGTTCTGCCAGCGCGGCAAGTTCCGGCAGTAATAAAGGCTGCCCGAGATGCGTGTGAATATAATCTTTTACGCGGTTGAGCATATGCGGTGCCAGCCCGCCGCGTACCGTTGGCAGCGCCCATTGCAGATGGGTGTAATGTTTCACCAGATGCGCCATCAGCAGATTGGCGGCGCTGCTGAGCATCAGTTGATTGCTGTTTTCCTGCCACTGGCTGCTGAGCAAAAAGTGGCGATACAACAGCGTAATTTGCGGATCTTCTCCGAATGTGCGTTCTTCCAGCTCAATCGCCGCCGGGCTGCGATCCCAGGTTTGTTCCACCAGATGTCGCAGGTGTTCGTCGGAGCAATACAGATGCACAAACGACAAATCGTCGCGCACATCCCAGCTCGACATACTGCCTTTCGGCATCAGACAAAAACGATCCGGCCCGCCGCCGTTACGCCAGCCGCTGCGGGTTTTGTGATAACACTCGTAGCCGTCGGCAACGTACAGGCTCAGCGTATGGTGATCAGCGCTTTCCTGATTCACGATGTCATTTTTGTTCGACCACGCCGCCAGCTGAATACCGGAACCCAGTTCCACACTGTCATGCAGAACCGCTTTGTGCTGACGCAGCGTTTCGAAAGCCTGATAGACCTTAGTCATGGCGTACCCGTGTGGAGGAAAGATGACGCTCATTTTACGGTTTTCCCCCGCCCCGGTGCCAGATCTTGCTGTGCGGGTGACTGAAAAAATGCGCAAGAATATGCAACTCAGCGCAAAACGTTGAAAGCCAGCGGTCTGCCGTTACCGCAGAATGTCCTCAGTCATTACTGTCTGAGTGAGAGAATTCTATGAACGCACTGCTTTATATTTTGGTGATCCTGATCTGGGGTACCACCTGGTTTGCGATTTATCTGCAACAGGGCGACGTGCCGGTCACGGTGTCGGTTTTCTATCGTTTCCTGCTGGCTGCGGTGATCATGCTGGTGGCATTGCTGGCGACGCGCAGGTTGCGTCGTCTGGCGCTGAAAGATCACCTTTTCTGCCTGATTCAGGGTTGCTGCGTTTTTTGCTTCAATTTTTACTGCTTCTATCACGCCGCAGCCTACATCACCAGCGGGCTGGAATCGGTGATTTTCTCGATGGCCGTGCTGTTCAACGCGTTCAACGGCATGCTGTTTTTCCGTCAGAAACTGGCTCCGGCAGTGATCCCTGCGTCGGTTCTCGGGCTGGCAGGTATTATCACGCTTTTCTGGCATGACCTCAGCGCCGCGCATATCGCACCGGAATTGCTCAAAGGCATCGGCCTCAGCCTGCTCGGCACTTACGGTTTCTCACTCGGCAACATGATCAGCTCACGCCATCAGCGTCACGGGCTGGATGTGCTTTCCACCAATACCTACGCGATGTTTTACGGTACAGCCGTCATGGGCGCGCTGAGCCTGATGCAGGGCGCTTCCTTCGCCATCGACCTGACGCCGCAATATCTCGGCTCGCTGGTCTATCTTTCCGTGTTTGGTTCGGTACTGGCTTTCGGCATTTACTTCACGCTGGTCGGCCGCATCGGTGCCAGTCAGGCGGCCTACAGTACGCTGCTGTTCCCGCTGGTCGCACTGACGGTTTCCACATTTTATGAAAATTATCAATGGCATGCCAATGCGGTTATCGGGCTGGCGCTGATCCTGCTCGGTAATCTGGTGATGTTCTGCCGTCCGGCCTGGCTGGAGATGTTCAGGCGCAAAGCCGCTGCGGCGTAGGGCGGCTTACCGGCGGGTACAAAAAAACACTCGACAACTCTCCTCCTCGTGTTGCATACCTGAAAGGCCGCATCCTAAGAGATGCGCGCCCTACAGAAAATAATGAGGAGAATAAAATGCCTTTTGTACGTATTGATATGGTCGAAGGAAAACCCGAAACCTACCGCAAAACCGTCGGCGATGTGATCTATGACGCGCTGCGCTCAGCTCTTAATGCGCCGGAAAATGACAAGTTTATTGTCATCTCCGAACACTCTCCGGCAGAAATGATGATTTCCCCTGATTATCTGAATATCCAGCGCAGCCCGAACTGCATTGTGATTCAGGTAACGCTCAACACCGGCCGTACACTGGAAATGAAAAAGGCGTTCTATCACGCCGTCGCTTACGGGCTGCATGAAAAAGTCGGGTTACGTCTGGAAGATGTGTTCATCAGCCTGGTGGAAGTGCCGAAAGAAAACTGGTCCTTCGGCAACGGAGAAGCGCAATACGCGTGAGAAAAGGTCTGAAGGTAAACTTCAGGCCAACAAGTTCTCACCACCAATCAGCGGAATGATTCGGGCAAGCACGTCGTTAAAGACGCCACTTTCCGCAACAGCGATAAACTTTGCCTGACGGTGCCGCCAGTCCATTGTATGGATCAACGTGGTGGCAACCACACAAGGTGCGCTCAGATTGTTGACCGGCACTTCGGTCGGCGCGCCCCGGATGCTGCTGCTCACCGGCATACAAATCACCAGCCCGGTAACCTGATTATACGTTTCATGAGACAGGATCAGCGCCGGTCGATATTTGCCTATTTCCTTTCCTTTGGTGGGCTCAAAATCCAGCCAGCAAATATCCCCGCGCTTTGGTAAATACATTAATAATCAAGCTCCCTGTCAGTCGGTTCTGCCAATTCATCAGCGTGAGCATTATACGCGCTCAGCCCCGATAACAAGCTGGCCTCAGTGACCTTCTGCTTATCGGCTTTACGAATTTGCAGCCCGTCTTCAGAAATCTCGATATCAACGACATCACCTTCCTCGAATTGTGGAATTGACTTCAAATTTCCGGACAGCCGTAACGCGATGCTGTTACCCCATTTCTGTAATGTGGCCTGAGTGCGCATGTTCATTTCTCCACCGTTGTATCTACAAAGAGTATACAACCAAAAACCCGTAACAGTATTCCTGATACGGGTTTTTGCGAGCTGCATTCCGGCTTTTTATTTTCCTGCGTTAAACGGAAGGATTAAATAATCCCGCCATTCGCCTTCAGCGTCTGGCCGTTGACCCACGCACCGTCGGGACCGGCGAGGAAGGCGACGACGGAGGCGATATCTTCCGGCTGACCGAGGCGCTCGAGCGGCGAGGTTTTGGCGATGGTTTCCACCAGTTGATCCGATTTACCGTTGAGGAATAAATCCGTTGCTGTCGGGCCGGGCGCGACGGTATTGACGGTTATCTGACGGCCGCGCATTTCCTTGGTGAGCACGCGGCTCAGCGCCTCGACAGCCGCTTTGGTCGCGGCATACACGCCATAAGTCGGCTGATATAACCCGACCACAGTTGATGAGAAATTGATGATACGTCCGCCGTCGTGCAGATGTTTCGCCGCTTCACGCAGCGTGTTGAAAGTGCCTTTCAGGTTGATATCGATAAGGCGGTCGAATGCTGCATCGTCGGTTTCGGCAATGGCGGAAAGCGTCATAATACCCGCATTATTCACCAGCACATCCACGCCGCCAAACGCCTGTTCCGCGCTGGCAAACATCCGGCCGACCGCCGCCGCGTCGCTGACATCCGCCTGCGCGCTGATAGCTTTTCCGCCTGCCTGTTCAATTTTTCTGACCACCGCGTCGGCTTCTGCCGCACCGCGTGAGTAGTTCACAATCACGGTAAAACCGTCGTGCGCCAGACGCTCTGCGATGGCGGCGCCAATACCCCGTGATGCGCCGGTGACCAGCGCGACGTTCTGTTTGGATGAAGTCATGATGCGTTTCCTTTTTTCAGTGATTCGGATCTGTTGTCAGTGAGGAAAGCGTAGCCGATTGACGCTGCCGGATAATTACCTGATATTCGTTATCACTATCCGGAAAAGGCGAACAATTATCATGGATAAACTCGACAGCATGCAGTTATTCACCCGCGTGGTGGAGCTGCGCAGTTTTACGCAGGCTGCACAAGCGCTGAATCTGAAACGTTCCACGGTGACCGATGCCATTAAACAACTGGAGTCGCGGCTGAACATCCGGCTTCTGCAGCGTACCACCCGACACGTCAGCGCGACGCTGGATGGCGAAGCCTATTACCAGCGCTGTCTGCGTATTCTGGCAGATGTGGAAGATGCTGAAATGGCGTTTGCCGGTGCGCAGCCGAAGGGGTTATTGCGGGTGGATGTACACGGTTCGATGGCGCGGCATTTTCTGCTGCCCGGCCTGGCGGATTTTCTGGCGCAGTATCCCGACATTGAGTTTTACATGAGCGAAGGCGACCGGCTGGTGGATCTGGTGCGGGAAGGCATTGATTGCGTGATCCGCGCCGGTGAACTGAAAGACAGCGATATGGTGGCGCGCCCGCTCGGTACGCTGCCGGAAATTACCTGCGCCAGCCCGGACTATCTGCAACGTTTTGGCATACCGGAAACGCCAGACGATCTCGCCGGTCACCGGATGATTGGTTTTCGTTCCAGCGCAACCGGCGGGCTGTTGCCGCTGATTTTTCAGGTGCAGGGCAAAAACCGTGAAATCCTGCTGCCGACCAGTTTATCGGTCAGCGGCGCGGAAAGCATGAAAGAAGCGGCACGGCGCGGGATGGGGATTATTCAGGTGCCGCATTACGGCCTGCTGGAGGATCTGGCGCAGGGAAGTCTGGTACAAATCCTGGCGGATTTCCCGGCCGGTTCACTGCCGGTTTCCCTGCTTTACCCGCGTAACCGCCAGCTTTCACCGCGCGTACGGGTGTTTATCGACTGGATGGTGAAAGAGTTTGCGCGGCGCGATCCGCATCTGACATGATAGTTTTTCTGCTCTGAAAGCATGACGTCACAACGTTAACGACTGGAGACGCCGATGACCACACCTGCTGTATTGCTGCATATCGGCAGCGAAGAAACGCAAGTTATCGTCCGTAATGATGATAACGACGATAAAAGTTTGCTCCTGACACTGGGCTCACAACTCACCTCTGTCGGCTATTTTCATCATTCACCGCCGACGCCGGATGAAATGGAAACTGCCATTATGGTGGTCGAGGACGAAGTGATGCGCATCCGGCACGACATTCCGCCGGGCGCTAAACTGTTCAGCACGGACAACGATATCCGTGCGCTGGCCCGCATTGCCGGTGAGGCGGAAAATGAAGTGATGACGTTGTCGCTCGACGCGGTGGAACGCACTTTCGACCGGCTGGCGCTGGTCATTAATGGCCGCCCGGCGCATTTCGAAGGTATCCCCGACGGCAATGATTTCGCCGCCACGCTGCTGATTTTGCGCGAATTTATGCATCATCTGCAATTTGATGAAATTGTGGTGAGAGGCATGAAATTTGAGATGTAATGATTAACAGCCCCGTCAGGGTAATGCCGGTCACTTAAGGTGACCGGCATTGTTTTTTAAGGGATATTTTGACCTTTTTTCTCTCACTTCCCTCGCATATTCACGCTCACGCCTCGAGGGCAGCTTTAGCATCGCTGCGTTGCTGTAAAAATGCTTCAGATGACCCGGGATGGCTCCCGCTGATGCCCACGGCAGCCCGAT
>NZ_JABAED010000046.1:0-22750 GCF_023701875.1 Rahnella sp. CG8 | reverse complement strand
TGGAGAAAGGGTAATTCTGATAGTGAAGGATCCGACATTACTAAGTGAGCGTTGTATCTAATCCTGGGGGCAGGTCATATATACAGTGACAGACCTCCATGCGCAGCCCTTGGACACACGCCAGGCAACTGGAGTGCAGGTCAGATCCTTTCAATACGCTATAGAGCGCCTGAAAGGAAATCCACAACTCGCCAATATCTTGATTCACAAGCCGGGTTCACTAGCGGATGAAACAATGCACCTTGAACAGCTAGCTAGTGTCTATAGGCGTGGCCTTGCTGAAGTTGAACGACTCATTGATGGTGTCGCAACGAAACCTTGTTGAAAAGGATGCTTACATGAATCCAACTAAAGGACTCGTGGACTTTCACTGCCACTTAGATCTCTATCCGGATCATTCTGTGGCAATAAGAGATGCGGAAGAAGCGGAAATATTTACATTAGCCGTTACGACAACCCCTCGCGCATGGCCCCGCAATCACGAACTTACACTGCGCACAAGATATGTTAGGGCAGCATTAGGATTACACCCTCAACTGGTTGCAGAACATGAAAACGAACTTGAGCTATGGGACCAATATGTTGCGGAGACACGGTATATTGGCGAAGTTGGGTTGGATGCTGGTCCCCGTTTTTTTAAATCGCTCGATGCACAGAAGAGAGTATTTCAGCATATATTGCAGCAATGTGCTCAGGCTGGCGATAAAATCATTACGGTTCATAGCGTAAGAGCAGTCAAAGCTGTGCTCGATCTCATTGAGGCCAATTTACCATCCGAGCGTGGAAAAATTGTTCTTCACTGGTTCACTGGAACAAAAAATGAGGCAAAGCGAGCGTCAGAATTAGGCTGTTATTTTTCGCTTAATGCTGGAATGCTTAGTAACGCGAAACATATACCCATGGTGCTTACTATACCGCTAGAGCGGATACTGACGGAAACTGATGGTCCATTCACTCGTACCGGTGACAGGCCTTCACAACCTACAGATGTAGCAAATGTTGTAGAAGAACTGGCTCGTCTGTATGGACTTCCCACGAGCAATATGGTCAATCTCATTCGTAATAACTTAAAAGCACTACTCAGTGCTTAAAGACGACCTGACTTGTCTTCCCAAATGAAAAAGGTGGTCATTCTGGTGGTCTTGACAGGACGAGAATTCAGGTTTAGCTTACTTATTAGCCAGTTAATGGTAAAGGCGATCCCAGTCAGAGGAGCCAAATTAGAAAATCCCGCTTAAGGAAACTTAAGCGGGATTTTTGCTTTTTATGCCCGGAGCCCGGGCCTGTATGGCGTTGATGCAATCAGTGAGTGTGAAAATAGTCCTGATGCATTTTCAGTTTTCCCTCGGCGCCGGGAAAATTTGGTGGTCAGATTTGGGGTCAGGTGAGTTCGATGACACAGTGCCCCCCAAATATCTCTTAACGACTCAAAAATCCGCAAATTAAAATCACCCGCAAAACCCTTTAATGTTTCTGATTCTCATGGCCTGTACCTTTATGCAATCTTATGACTGATTAACGCAGCTGGCCTTTCGGTAAGGCGGAAAAAAAATCGGCATGAGAAGGAGAGCGCGTCTGTTGCAGAATCTCCGCTAACGCCTCCAACGGCGCATCGGACCAGTCAGCGCGCAGATCAACGCTGGCATACTGGCGGTCGCACCAGATTTTCAGCGCCGCAGATTTAAGCCCGCGCCGGTCGCCGCCGGCCTGCGCACCGGCGTTCATGGCCCCCAGAAGGCGGTCGGCCAGCGGCAGGTCAGTTTGCAGGTGATAATTTTCCAGCATCGCAAACAGCGTTCGTTCCCCAGTCAGTAAATTCCCACCGACGACACATTGATGCCCCGCGATGCTTCCGGCCCAGACTCCGCAATCTGCCCCGCTCCACTGCGCCGTATTGCCCTGATTATCGACTATCAGTAGCTGCCTTCGGGCAGCGTCCGCATCCTGCGCCAGCAGGTTTTTCAATGTATATGCCGCATCGGCCCCCTGCTGTAACAACGTCAGACCCCGCTCCCCGTAAAGTGGATTGGTCATTGCCTGGGTGGCAATCGCGCCGGTCTGCGCACGTCCGTGTACCACCAATGCACCCACGGCAGGGCCAGCGGTAGCGGTGGCGACACCCACCGCACCTGAGTGCGGATCCCGCGCCACGATAGAAAAAGTCATAAGTACTCCGCGACAGTCTGGTTAAATTTATACGTATAAATTATTGCAATTCAGTTAATTTATACGCATAAATAATAAACAGGACAACGCCTGATTTTTTTCTGAGGTTTCCACATAGCGTTTTATTAAGCGACGAGGTCGATATGCTGCCAGCTTTGCAAAAGTCATTTATGCCAATCTGTTTTTGTCTCTTTGCGCTGTCGTGGCAGGCTCAGGTGCAGGCCAGAACCCCTGCGGATGCGCTGTTGATTGGTCAGGTGGCTGAGCCACAATCGCTGGATCCACAGGTTGCTACCGCAGCCAACGACTCGCGCATTCTGGTGAACGTTTACGACGGACTGGTGCGTAACGGTGAGGGGAAACTGGATATCGAACCGGCGCTGGCCACGCGTTGGACAATCAGTCCCGACGGCCTTACTTACCGCTTTTATCTGCGCGAAGGGGTGAAATTTCAGGACGGAACACCGTTTAATGCCGATGCGGTGAAATTTACCTTTGACCGTATGCTGGATGATAAAAATCCGTGGCATGACACCGGGCCTTTCCCGTTGTCGTTTTTCTTCTCTTCGATAAAAAACATCGAAACACCGGACCAAAATACGCTGGTCTTTACGCTGAAAGAGCCGTTCTCACCGTTTCTCTCCAACCTCGCCACGCCAACCGGCCTTATCGTGTCACCAGCGGCAGTGAAAAAATACGGCAAAGAGTTTGGCCGTCACCCGGTCGGCACTGGCGCATTCCGCTTTGCAGAATGGAAAGCCAATCAGCGCGTGGTGGTGACGGCCAATAGTGATTACTGGGACGGTAAACCTGCGGTACAAAACGTGGTGTTCCGCCCCATCACCGATGGTAATACGCGGGTCGCCGAGATGCTTTCCGGCGGCATTGATGCAATGGTAGAAGTGCCTCCTGACACGGTGAAACTGTTCAAGGAGAAAAGTGACCGCTTCCGCCTGTACCAGACTACCGGCCCACACGTCTGGTACGTGATGCTCAATACACAAGTGCCCCCCTTTAACGACGTGCGGGTGAGGCAGGCGGTGAATTACGCCATCAATAAACAGTCGCTGACAGATAAAATTTTGCAGGGTTCGGCCGACGTAGCCGAGGGTCCGATCCCCCGCGCCTTTAACTGGGCGGCCAATAAAGAGGTGACGCCCTATCCTTATGATCCGACTAAAGCCCGCGCACTGCTGAAAGCCGCCGGAGCAGAAGGGACAACGCTGACCTTCTACGTCGCCGAGGGGGGATCAGGCATGCTGGATCCCATCCCGATGGCCACCGCCATTCAGGCTGACCTGAAAGCAGTAGGTCTGAATGTTTCGCTCCAGACTTATGAGTGGAATACCTATCTATCGAAGGTTAATGCCGGTCTGGACAATCACACCCATATGGCGGAAATGGCCTGGATGACCAACGACCCTGACACCCTACCTTTCCTGACGCTACGCACCGACGCCTGGCCGAAAAAAGGCGGTTTTAACTCCGGTTATTACAGCAATCCGCAGGTGGACAATCTGTTGCAACAAGCGCGCATGACCACAGACACCGCAACGCGCGCCGCGCTTTACAGGCAGGTGCAGCAGCTCGTACATGACGATGCACCGTGGATTTTCGTCGCCAACTGGAAACAGAACGCCGTAACCTCCACACGAATTCAGCACTTCGCACTGCAACCGAATTTCAATCTGTTGCTCAACCGGGTAACCAAACAGTAATCGGAGAGAAACTTATGGGGAGTTACGTGCTTAAAAGGCTGCTCTCGACCATTCCGGTGTTTATCGGGTTGTCGCTGATTGTTTTTTTGATTATGGCAATGATCCCGGGGGATCCGGCTCAGGCGTTGCTCGGTGCCTGGGCCACGCCGGAAAACGTCGCACGGATCAATCAGGAACTCGGGCTGAATAAACCGCTCTATCAACAATATCTGATCTGGGCGGGCAATATTTTGCACGGCGATTTTGGCCGTTCTTACGTGCTTAATCGCCCGGTCATTGATGAAGTGATGGAGCGTTTTGGCGCCACGCTGTTGCTCGGAGGCTGCGCACTGCTGTTAAGCACCGTGCTGGGGCTGCTGGCCGGAATACTCTCCGCCGTCCGCCAGTTTGGCCTGGGCGACCACATCATTACGTTGCTGGTGCTGCTGGGAATTTCCATGCCTTCGTTTTGGATTGGTCTGCTGCTGATCATGCTGTTCGCCGTAGAGCTACAATGGTTCCCTGCTTCTGGTATGTATGCCATTTGGGCCGGTGGCGGCTGGCTCGACTTGCTGCATCATCTGACCTTACCCGCTATTACGCTGGCGATTGTTGCCACCGGCGTTATCGCTCGCCTGACCCGCACCGCGATGCTCGAAGTGTTGCGTCAGGACTTCATTCGTACCGCCCGCGCCAAAGGCCTGTCCGAGCGCAAAGTGATCTATAAGCACGCCTTTCGTATGGCGCTGGTGTCAGTCATTCCGGTGATCGGTATTCAGGCCGGTTTTGTGCTCGGCGGCGCGGTCTATATAGAGACGGTATTTCAGTGGCCGGGGCTTGGCGCAATGATGGTGAAAGCCGTCGCCACCCGCGACTTGCTTCTGGTACAGGGTGGCGTGCTGGTTGCCGCTGCGGCCTATGTACTGATCAACCTGTGTGCTGACATTTTACAGGCGCTTCTCGACCCGAGGTTAAAATCATGAGCCAGAACATCATCACTGTCACGCCTCGTCATCGCCAGCCGTTGTGGGCGCTGCTGTTGGCCAACCGGCTGGCCACGCTCGGCCTGATCCTGCTGGTGCTGGTGGCAGGTGCCGCCCTCGCCGCGCCGTTGCTGCCGTTACCAGACCCTGACGCCACCGATCTGCTCAACCGTCTGCTGCGACCGTTTTCGCCCGGCCACTGGCTCGGCACAGACCCGCTGGGCCGGGACATGCTCTCCCGCCTGCTGTGGGGAACCCGCGTGTCACTGGCAATGGGAGTTTGCGCCACGCTGCTGGCCGCACTGTTCGGTACACTGATTGGTCTGGTCGCCGGGTATGCCGGAGGTAAAACCGACAGCCTGTTGATGCGCCTGATCGATATGCTGATGGCCTTCCCTTATATACTGTTGGCGCTGGTGATCGTCACGGTGCTGGGTCCCGGACTGCTCAATGCGCTTTACGCCATCTCGGTGGTGAATATTCCTTTCTTCGCCCGTAATATTCGCGGTCTGACCGTTGGCCTGCGTCAGCGCGATTTTATTCAGGCGGCGCGGCTGTCGGGCAAAAATCATTTGCAAATTTTGCTGACCGAAGTGCTACCCAACATGATGCCGGTTGTGGTGGTCACCATGTCAACCACCGTCGGCTGGATGATTTTAGAGACCGCCGGGTTGTCGTTCCTCGGACTGGGAACCCAGCCACCCAACGCTGATTTAGGCTCGATGCTGGGTCAGGGACGCGCACAGATGTTCAGCGCACCGCACGTTTCCATCGTACCTGGATTGACGATTTTCATTCTTGTCATGAGTTTTAATCTGCTGGGTGACGGCGTGCGCGACCTGCTCGATCCACGCCTGAAGTCCGGCATTCTATTGCGCGGGAAAGCCGTCACTACGGTCAATCGTGCCAGCGTTCCCTCTGCCATACAGGGCAAGAATGCGCTGCTGGAAGTGGTGGATTTACAAGTGAATTTCCGCTCGGGAAAACAATCCGTCGCAGCGGTCAAAGGCGTAAGTTTTTACGTTGCCAAAGGAGAATGTCTGGGGCTGATTGGGGAGAGCGGATCTGGAAAAAGCGTCACTGCGCTGTCCGTGATGGGGCTGGTATCTTCCCCACCGGGAGAAATCACCGCTGGCGCGATTTACGTTGGCGGCGAAGAGATGCTGTCGCGAACGCAAAGCGAGCTGCAACAGTGCCGCGGCGCGCGGGTGGCCTATATTTTCCAGGACCCGCTGACCACCCTGCACCCTCAGTTCAGCATTGGCGCACAAATCATTGAAGCCATTCAGGCCCATCAGCCGCTGTCAAACCGGCTGGCAAAAGAGAAAGCACTGACGCTGCTCCACAGCGTAGGAATTGATGAGGCTGCGGCGCGCTTCGACGCCTTTCCCCATCAGCTTTCTGGCGGGCAGCGTCAGCGTGTCGGCATCGCAGTGGCACTGGCCAATGACCCGGAAATCATCATCGCCGATGAACCCACTACCGCGCTGGATGTCACGGTACAGGCACGTATTCTCGAGCTGCTGCAACAGCTGCGTCGTGAACGTGGCCTGACGCTGCTATTCATCACTCATGATTTTAGCGTGATCGCCCAGATTTGCGACCGGGTGGCAGTGATGCGTAACGGCGAAATTGTTGAAAGCGGTGAAACCCGGTCAGTGCTGCGGGACCCGCAGCATGATTACACCCGCAGGCTGATTGCCAGCGTGCCGAAACTCGGCCAGGGACGCGATTTCCTCAAACAGGTCGGCGAACTGTATGCCAACTCAAAACCACAGCCGGGGGCAATATGAGCAACGTGATTGAAGTCAACGGGCTGGTGAAAACCTTCGGCAGTACCTCCGGCTGGTTCTCCGGCCGCAAACTGCAGGTTGAAGCGGTAAAAGGGATATCTCTGCATCTGGCTGAAGGCGAAACGCTGGCGGTAGTGGGTGAAAGTGGTTCAGGTAAAAGTACGCTGGCGCGAATGCTGGTCGGTCTGGAACGTCCGACGTCCGGCACCATTAAACTGATGGGCGAAGCGATGTCGACACATGCTAAACGCAGTGACAAAGCCTTCGGCCAGATGATTCAGTATGTTTTTCAGGATCCTGTGGCCTCGCTCAACCCCCGAAAAACCATCGCTGATACGCTGGATGTGCCGCTGAGTTATTTATGCGCCTACCCCACCATGCGACGTAAAGCGCGAATGCTGGAATTGATGGAGGCAGTGCAGATGCCTGCCGACGCGCTCAGTGGTTATCCGCATGAGTTTTCTGGCGGTCAGGCTCAGCGGTTAGCGATTGCCCGCGCACTGGCGGCCGAGGCCCGTATTCTGGTGCTTGACGAGCCGGTCAGTGCTTTAGATGTATCGGTACAGGCACAGGTTTTGTTATTACTCGATCGCCTGAAACGTGAGTTCGGTCTGTCGTATCTGTTTATCAGCCATGATTTAGCTGTGGTGGAGTCCATTGCCGATCGCGTGGCGGTGATGTATCACGGTGATTTAGTAGAATGCGCGGATAACGATCGGTTGTTCAACGCACCGCAGCACGCCTACACGCAACGTCTTCTGGCCAGTGCGCCAAGGGTTTAAATCAATGAAGGGATTTATGAGTATTGAAATGACACACCAACCGGAACCGGTACGCCGCAAGCGCACTGATGAAATTGTCGATGCCATCAAAGAGAGCATCATCAGCGAGAATCTGCTGCCCGGCGACCGTCTGCCGCAGGAGAAAGATCTGATAACGCGTTATGCCGCAGGCAAAGGCACAGTGCGTGAAGCGCTGAAATCTTTAGAGGTTCAGGGGCTGATCCGCACCAAAACCGGCCCCGGTGGCGGTGCGTTTATTGATTCAATGACCGAATCTCGCGCCATGAGTTTGCTGTCCAATTATCTGTTTACCCGTCAGCTTTCCATCAGCAATATCTACGCCTTGCGCAAAGCGCTGGAGCCTCTGGTGGCGGTCAGCGCCATTGGCAATATCGACGCCAAAGGCTTCGTGCAACTGCATCAGCTGATTGCCGTCTACGATCATGAACCCGCTGACGAAGCTGAACGCTGGGAACAGCGCATGGCCGAACTGGATTTTCACGGCGTGGTGGCCAGTTATTCTGACAACGTGCTGCTGGCGTTTATCTGCCATTTCCTGCAACGTCTGCTCAAAGATTTGGCCGTCTGCAAAGATATTTACCAGCGCCCCGAGCCGGTGGCGCGCAGCGTCGGCATTGATTATCAATATCGCCTGATCGACGCGATGCGCCGTCAGGATGCCGCCACCGTTCAGCAGATCATGACCGAACACATGCAGCATGCCGAAGACGCCATGCTTGGGCTGGAAGCCACGCTTGAGGAGCGTTTTTTGAGCGACCGGGCGGAGTGACGCGTCTTCTGAAACCTGTTTCAGCGTGTAAGTATCCCGCTTAAGCGGAAGTTAGATCAGAACAGAGGTATGGCTGTCGCTGGTGTTGTGAGCAGCCAGGTATTCATCTATTTTTATTATGCTGATGAAAATAAGAGAAAATGTCATGCGCCTGTACATGCTTTACCTGGGGACTATGCAGCCGGGTGATATACCTGTACCGGGATATTTGATTCAGACAGACGAAGGAATAAATATCCTTGTCGACAGTGGCTGGCCGCGCCAGGAGAGCAAAAGTTATTCCGCGCTACCCGATGCGTTGCTGATGAAAACGGTCTGACAGCGCACCCCGGGCATCATTTTTTCCAGGCCGTCTGTCAGCATTCTGCCGGCCGCATGCAGCGCATCCACAGGCATTTCAGGCAGGCTCTCAAGGATGAACCACATGCTGCTGTCTGCCACGCTCAGCCGCGTCCGGACGCCTTGTCGCCAGTTCCACCGGCGGCAGGTCACACCGGTGTCATCGCGCCAGACAACTTCTCCCGCCTCCGGTGACTCGCTTCCTGGCTGACCGTCTTTCATAGTGTCAAAAATTTCGCTTCCGTCAGCAACAACCAGCTGCGGCATCCCGGCGTAAGCCGCAAGGTTTTCACCACCTACCGGAATGGCATACCGGATGCTGACCGCGTTATACAGATCAACCACCGGATCGAGAGCGGCCATCGTGCCATCCTTTATGACGCGCTTTCTCAGGGCTTCTGCCGAACAGGGCGTACGCTTAGGTTTTGCACCGAAGGCGCGGAATACCTCCGCCCATGCGCTGAGGTGGGCCTCAGCCCAGGCAGGCTGCCCGGCCTGAGCGGCCTCGCAGGCTTCCCGCAGCGCGACTTCCCCCACCCGCTCATCGGCCACGGGGGCCGCTTTCACACAGATGCTGAGCGCACGAAAACCCGGTGCGATGCGGTAAATTTCAGGGCTGATTGACGGTGACACGGCTGGCATAGGATAATCCTGTAATGACTGATTTATTACATGATAATGACCGATGACCAGTAAAGTCAATATAACGACCGATACCGATGCTGCCAGAATAAACGAGGCCGTTTCCGCGCGCATAAAGCTTTACCGCAGCCAGAAAAAAATGTCGCTCGATGAGCTTTCCCGCCGTGCGGGCGTCAGTAAGGGAATGCTGGTTGAGATAGAAGGATGCCGGGCCAACCCCAGCATTGCCCTGCTCTGCCGCCTTGCGTCTGCGATGAACGTCTCCGTGGCCGATTTTGTCAACGTGGCTGGCAAGCCCGCAGTTCATCTCATCAATGCCGGTGACATTCCCGTACTCTGGAAAGGAGAAAAAGGTGGCAGCGCGCGCCTGCTTGCGGGCACGAGCGGGCCGGACATGGTCGAGCTGTGGGAGTGGGTGCTTTACCCCGGGGAAACCTTTGAGTCTCCCGGCCATCCGGAAGGCACCAGCGAACTGCTTCATGTGTCCGGCGGGACCCTGACGCTCGTCGTCAGCGATACCACTTACGTGATTAGCCCCGGGGGGGCAGCGGTTGCAAGAACCGACGCGCCGCATGCCTATATGAACAGTGGCACGGAGGTGACCGTGTTTACCATGACGGTGAATGAGAAAGGCCGCTGAAAACGGTGGCTGCTGTTTCCCCGGGTGTGATTCTGAGTAGTTCGGCTACCGGTCAGCCCGGTGAGGAAAGTTCGAGGCGCGCTAAATAACCTTGTAAAAACAGCGTGCGAGAGTGAGCAGTCTCGGGCAGGGTCAGCCTGCTCACGCCCCGATGTCACGCCTAAACTGTCATCTTGACAGTTTGCTGGCTCATCTGATAAAGAAGAAGTCCCGATTGATCCCCCATCATCACTCAGCCTGTTTTGTGCGTGTTGCGGCGCTTTCTCAGACAATAAGAAGGTCAGAGTCTGACACTCCCGAAATCTGATTTTAGTATCTACCTGTATCAGGGACTAACTATGCCATTTTTGAAGTATGAAAGCGGACTTTTTACTAAAAACAAATCACGTAAAATTCTGTATATGCCAATGGCATTATCGGTGATGCTGTGTATTTTTGTTATGGTGTTTAATCTTGTCGCATTTTCTACAAAACAGAACGAGGGTTCCTGGATACAAAATTCTGGCTGGATATTTGATGGCATCCAATTGCTGATACTTAACTTTATCTTGTGGAACTTTAATCGATTATTATTGAAAACCAGTCTTCGCCGATGGATAAACGCGGGGCTGATGATATGGATTGTGTCTGCAGCATTTGATCTGATGGATGAAATTATTCGCCAGCCGATGTGGGTCGGGTATTATCTTGAGGATCTCAGTAAGCTGGCAGGTATGGTCTGCGTCTCGGCAGGCATCTATTTCATCGTACGTTATGTGAATAATAAATATTCGGATATGAGTATTAATTCATTCCGTGATGAGCTTACACGTTTGCCAAATCGTCGTTATTTTAAAAACGCCCTTATGGACTTAGATAATGTCAGTGTTTACGTCTTTTTAATCGATATTGACTTCTTCAAAAATATAAATGACAAATACGGCCACTACATTGGCGATGATGTCCTGAGAGCCTTTAGCCTGATGCTCAGTGAACTCTTTAAAAATAACGTCATCGCCGCCCGCGTCGGCGGAGAAGAATTTGCCGTCATCGTTCAAACGTCAGTATTTGAAGAAGCACGATTAATGGCCGAAAAAATATTAGTCCATGTCAGAGAATTAGTGATTAATGATGAAATTCGCTTCACCGTCAGCATCGGTGCCGGGATAAAAAAAGAAAATGAAAGCCAGGAAAGCTTGTTCCGACGTATAGATATCGCGTTGTACCAGGCGAAGCACTCTGGAAGAAATCGTGTCGAATGGGTGGAGGAGTAAGAGATAAAACGATCGGGTATCAATCCCCCTGCATAAGCCCTCCCGATTCCGTGTCCGGCCATATCATCGCGTTGATTAAAGTTGTGTAAATGTGAATCATTTACACTTTGCAATGATTGTAACTGTGAGTGATTATCATTTATTGTGCGCATGCCGCAGGGATCTTGTCCTGCCCGGGTCACAATTAGTTTCAATTACTCTGGGATATCAACGATGAATGCTTTGCCTCGCACCGGACTGCGCCGTATCACGCTTACATCGGCTCTGGTTTTCTCCGTCAGCCTTCCGGCTTTCGCCCAAGATACTTTGACGCTTTATACCACTCGCGAACCCGGTCTGATCCAGCCATTGCTGGATAGCTGGACACAATCGAGCGGCATAAAAGTCAATACGGTTTACATCAAGGATGGCATGCTCGAACGTGTTAAAGCGGAAGGCCAGAACTCCCCTGCCGACCTGCTAATGACGGTAGATGCAGGAAATCTCATTGATTTAGTGGAAGCAGGTGTGACACAACCTGTGGAGTCACAAACGCTTAAGACGGCTATTCCGGCAAACTTGCGAGGAGCAGATAATCAGTGGTTTGCGCTTTCGATGCGCGCTCGCGTGCTTTACGCCGAGAAATCGCTGGCGATGGATAACTGGCATTACGAACAGCTTTCCAGCCCGGAATACAAAGGCAAAGTGTGTATTCGCTCCGGCCAGCATCCTTACAATACCGGACTGATTGCCGCCATGATTGCCCACCACGGTGAAGCGAAAACCGAAGAGTGGCTGCGTGGTGTGAAGGCTAATCTGGCACGTAAAGCGACTGGCGGCGATCGTGACGTTGCTCGCGATATCCTCGGCGGTATATGCGATATTGGCCTCGCAAACTCTTACTATATCGGCCATATGAAAAACGCCAAAGAAGGCACCGATGCGCGTAAGTGGGGCGATGCCATTAAAGTGGTGAAACCTACCTTTGAACAAGGCGGCACGCACGTGAATATCAGTGGTGCTGCAGTGGCTCGTTATGCGCCGAACAAAGCTGATGCCGTAAAACTGATGGAATATCTGGTTTCCGCACCCGCCCAGCAACAATACGCCAAAGCGAACTTTGAATACCCGGTGCTGAAAGGTGTGGCGCTTGATCCGGTGATCACCGCCACCATCGGTGAAATCGATGTCGATAAAATCCCGTTAACCGAGATGGTGAAATACCGTAAACAAGCGAGCCTGCTGGTAGATAAAGTTGGATTCGATCAATAAATCACTTCGTCTTCCGACGTTACGCGGCCTGGTTTCCGGGCCGCAGTCATTATTAACGCCGCTGCATCTTGCCGCGCTAGGTATTGCGCTTGGCGTACTCACACCTATCGTTGCGCTAATCTGGCAGGCGACACAGGCTGATTTCTCGCACTGGGATAATCTCATTACTTTTGTGCTGCCTTCGGTGTTGAAAAATACCGGGCTTTTGCTGGCAGGTGTCGCCGTGATCGTGGGGGTGACTGGCGTCGGCAGCGCGTGGGCGGTCACAGCATGGGATTTCCCCGGACGCAAAATACTTAGCTGGGCGTTACTGCTGCCGCTAGCCATGCCGACTTATATTGTGGCCTTTGCCTGGCTTGACCTGCTGCATCCCCTTGGCCCGCTACAAACATTCATTCGTTTTTTGCTGGGCTTCGACAGTCCGCGGCAGTTCCGTTTACCGGATTTACGCTCCCTGCCCGGCGCCATTATTCTGCTCGGCTTAGTGCTGTATCCTTACGTTTATCTGACGACCCGTGCGATGTTCATCAGCCAACCTGCACATTTGCTGGAAGCCGCTCGTACCCTGGGTTGCAGCGCTGCCGGTGTTTTCTTTCGTGTTGCCCTGCCGATGGCTCGCCCGGCGCTGGCTGTCGGTATCAGCCTGGCGCTACTGGAAACGCTCAATGATATCGGCGCATCTGAATTTCTTGGCGTACAAACGTTAACCGTCACCGTCTACACCACCTGGATTTCGCGTTCCGATCTTGCCGGTGCCGCGCAAATCGCCTGCATGATGCTGATGTTTATTTTCTGCATTCTGACGCTGGAATTTTATGGTCGCAGAAAACAAGGCCTTAGCAGCCGCAGCTTGCGAGAGATTCAACCAACCAGAGTACGCGGCTGGCGTGGATGGCTGCTCAGCTCGGTTATTGCGTTACCGGTTATTCTGGGGTTCCTCGCACCGGTTGTATTTTTAGCCTGGGAAAGCGTAAAGCGTTTAGGGGAAGAAAATCCCCTCTCCCCTTCGTTGCTTTCAGCCTTACAAAATACGCTGTCGCTGGCGGCAGGCACCACTCTGGTGGTGGTTTGCGTCAGTTTACTGGTGGCCTGGAGCGCGAGGCACAGTGCCGCAGATAACACGATGTCGGGCTTTCGTCGCGGCGTAATGCGCCTTGCGTCCTTAGGCTATGCGGTGCCTGGCACCATTCTGGCGATTGGTTTTCTCACTCCGGCAATGGCAGCAGACAAATGGTTGGCAGATTTAATGGATATTCGCGGCTTACCGCTGATGTCCGCCGGTATCTTGCTGGTTATCTGCTGCGCGATGCGCTTCCAGGCCATTGCCATCGGCGCACTGGATTCCGGGCTTGGCCGTATCCCTCTTTCGCTGGAACAAGCATCGCGTTTGTTGGGGGAAAATGGTGCGGGGACTTTCGTGCGGGTTCACTTCCCGTTGCTGCGCCCCGCGCTGGTTAGCAGCGCATTATTAGTCTTTGCCGACGCGATGAAAGAACTGCCGACAACCTTGCTTTTACGCCCGGTAAACTTCGAGACGCTGGCAACGTTACTCTATGCAGAAGCAGCTCGTGGAACCTATGAAGAAGGGGCCATTGCCGCCTTAATGATTGTTCTCGCAGGCACGCTGCCGGTTATATTGCTGGTGCGTCATCAGATGACTCGCCACGGCTAAAGGAACCACCATGTCAGAAATTGCGTTACGCCTTCAGGATGTGCATGTGGCTTATGACAACGGCCAGCAACCGGTATTGAAAGGATTTTCAATGTCAGTACGTGAGGGGGAGCTTGCTTGCTTATTGGGAGCCTCGGGTTGCGGGAAAACCACGGTGCTGCGTGCCGTTGCCGGGTTTGAACGGCTGCAAAGCGGTGAGATCTATGTTTCACAGCATCGCGTTGCCGGGCCAGGTCTTCATCTGCCGCCAGAAAAACGTCATGTCGGCATGGTCTTTCAGGAATATGCGTTATTCCCACACCTGACAGCTCAACAGAATGTCGCGTTTGGCCTGCGAAGGATACCGCGTGAGGAGCAACAAGCCAGAGTGACGGCGCTGTTAAGACTGGTGGAATTGCATAGCCATGCCAGCCGCTATCCCCACGAACTCTCCGGCGGGCAACAACAGCGCATTGCGTTGGCTCGCGCGCTGGCACCGAATCCAGAGATCCTATTGCTGGATGAACCCTTTTCCAGTCTGGATAAAAAAACGCGCGAGCGACTCGGCGGCGAGGTGCGCGATATTCTGCGTGAAGCCGGGCAAACGGCACTTCTGGTGACGCACAGTGAGCAAGAAGCGCAATTGATGGCAGATCATATTGGTTATGTGCAACAGGGTGAATATCACAAAATAAAGGTGGACGATTCGAACTACGCGAACATTTAGATTTCAAGTGCAGCAAGTATTACGGTTTCCATTTTCTCCGGGGTGGTGAACGGTGCAAAACGCTTGAGCGGTTTGCCGTCGCGTCCGATCAGGAACTTAGTGAAGTTCCACTTGATCCGCCCACCGAGTACACCGGGCAATTCGTTTTTCAGATACCTAAACACCGGGTGCGTAGCAGCGCCGTTGACCTCCACTTTTTCGAATATCGGGAAGCTCACACCATAGTTGATGTGACAGGTCTGCGCGATTTCGTCGGCGCCGCCGGGTTCCTGCTTACCGAACTGGTTGCAGGGAAAACCAAGCACCACCAGACCCTGTGCAGCGTACTTCTTGTAGAGCGCTTCAAGGCCTGCGTATTGTGGCGTGAAGCCACAATGGCTGGCGGTATTCACCACCAGAACCAGCTTACCCGCATAGTCGGCCATAGAGATGAGCTGGCCATCCAGACTGGTGGCGGTGAGTTGATGAAAGGTGATCATGTCGGGCTCCTCAGAGGGAATTGGCAAAGTCGAACGAAAAGAAAAACAAACCGACGTGCTAAAGGCCTCGCGTCGCGTGAGTAAGATAGAGTCAGTCGCAGCGCCGGTTCAATGAGTCTGCCCGCAAAACCGATGACTATGGGCATCCGGGCACTCTGTAGATCTCAGAAATAACCTGCATCGTTGCGTCTTCGATCATTCCTTCATTACGGCATAAAACCCAGCCGTGATCTGCAACTTCCCGCTCGAACGCCTGGGTACAGGCGACATGATCTTCCAGCTTATGAATCACCGTACTACTTAGCCCACGCGGTCGGGCTGCGGCCCTCGCCCATGAAATATCAGGCGCGGTAACCACCCCGACATGCAGGTCTGGCATTCTCACATTTCGTTCAATGTTAAGCTGTAAAATCTCTGCAAATGGAACCATCCGGCGAAACGCGGCTTCCGACGGGTACCAACGATCCATCAAGATAATGCTGTCCGGTGGCTGTTTAGTCAGCACATGCCGGGAAATCCATGCACGGCTATCAGCAAAGCGCTCACAAACCTCCAGCTCCAAATCCCGGGAGGGATTTCTGGCGAGCCTGTTCACGAGGGCCATTGTTTCCCTCCTGTAAGGATCGCTTTTTTTCTCGCAAAGCCGGACCACCTTCTTGTTGTCAGCCCTGAGTACTTTCGTCATGGCCTCCAACAGTGTGGTTTTGCCGACCCCCTTGGGCCCATCCAGAGAAATAAACAACGGACGACTCATTCCTGAAATGACGATTGATACAGGGTTTTTGTAAAGCTCAAATCTGGCAAAAGCATCTTATTTCCTTCAGATGAACAGACACTGATGAACATTCCGGCAAGGGTTCTGACTCACGGGTTGTGACCTGCACGGTGTAGTTTAAGGGATCCGCTTAGCAAACGGAAAACATCCCACGTTAAGCCTCACAAATTCATCACCATGCCAATAGCAGCGAGCTTCTGGATAGGTTTTACTTTATATATC
This sequence comes from Rahnella sp. CG8, assembly GCF_023701875.1. Lineage (NCBI taxonomy): Bacteria > Pseudomonadati > Pseudomonadota > Gammaproteobacteria > Enterobacterales > Yersiniaceae > Rahnella > Rahnella sp. CG8. The sequence continues at coordinate 6,560 of NZ_JABAED010000046.1, read as the reverse complement.
GTCCTCTCAGCCAGAACCTTTCAGGTTCAAAACTGTATTTAATCGAAATTTTATGTAAGCTGACACACTCATGTACTAGTCAAGTGGATTGAAGATGAATTTTTTGTCAATTGAAGATGTTAGAAATCGAATCGATCAGATTGATCGCGAACTGGTTAAGATGATCGCGCAACGCAGCGAATGTGTTAAAGCTGCAGCAGCTTTCAAAATTGACCACTCAGCCGTTCGCGCGCCTGACCGCGTCCAACAGGTCATCGACAAGGTATGTCAACAGGCCACTGAAGCAGTACTTCCCGAAGTGATTATCGAAAAGGTCTACCGGACAATGATCGGTGCGTTTATCGATTATGAACTCGAGCAACACGACCAGCTCCGACAGGAAAAACGCTGACATCATGCGCCAACATACCATTCAACTTCTCCCCCTTACTGTAGCGGGTATCGAGGCGGTAAACGCCAACAGCGATATCTCTTTTGGGCGGCATACTCACGACCAGTTCGGCATTGGTTTGATGGACAGCGGCGGGCAAAAATCCCTGTATACCGGTGTGGCTTACCTGCTGTTTATGGCGTGGCAAACGCTACGGGATAAGACACTTTTATCCGCTGGCTGCCCCGGGTTAGCGTTATCTCATCGCGCCTTGATACAGCAGGCTGTGGTTGCCAATCTTCTTAATCCCAAGCTTTCGCTATTTTTCCTGGCATTTCTTCCGCAGTTTATCGCCGCCAGGGATGTACACCCCACACAGAGCATGTTGATTCTTTCTGCAATTTTTGCGGCCATGACTTTTGCTGTGTTTTCTCTGTATGGCATTTTTGCTTCGGCTGTTAGTCATAGTGTATTAGGAAATCACAGGGTGATGACCGGCATTCGTTGGGGTGTAGCGCTGGCCTTTACTGCAGTTGGGATTCGACTGGCGATGGCCGTGCAATAATAAATATTCGTATTAGATAGCACTGGAAAAAAGTGTGTTTATAAGAGCTATTGGATGTCCGAATTTGGCACTAACCGGCCCGCTACGTTGGAAACGTCGGCTCTGAGCGAAGAGCTGACGCTACTCCTGGAAATAAATACTTATTAGCCATAAACATGAACAAATAAAAAAGCATCTGCTATAAATATCAGCATGCATTGTGTTTTGAAATCAATGAAGGTGAATGAGATGGCTGATGAAAACATGCTCATTACTGATAGTAATGAGCTTGAGCAACTTTACGGTGCGGTAGCAAAGCCTTCTTTAACAAAGGTGACAGACCATATTCATCCTGCCTACCGCCCCTTTATTGAAGCATCAACATTTGTGGCGCTTGCAACATCGGGACCTGATGGTCTGGATGTATCGCCAAGAGGTGATCCTGCAGGCTTCATTTACATCGAGGATGCTAAAACTCTATTTTTGCCTGACCGCCGGGGTAATAACCGCATTGATAGTCTACGCAATATATTAAATGACAATCGGGTTGCGCTTCTCTTTTTAATACCCGGCATTGGCGAAACTTTGCGTATAAGTGGCACAGCTGAAATACGTAAAGACCCGGCTTTGCTGGATAAATTCGCAATCAATAATCAATCCCCTAAAACGGTGTTGCGCATTTCAGTGGAAAGCGTTTTTTTCCAGTGTAGCCGAGCGATCATTCGCTCAAAACTCTGGGATCCTGCCGCACAAATTGACCGGCAGGCTCTGCCCAGCACAGGAAGTATCCTGAGTATGATCTCACAGTCAGAAATTGATGGTTTGGCTTACGACGAGGCCTTGCCGGAGCGATTGAAAAACACACTTTACTGATTGTAATGTTGGGCGACTAAATAACATCAGCATCGATATGCCGAAGTAGCCAACAATCCCCTGATACCCCGGAGAAACGCAGGGAATGCGAACCTGGATTGACAATCCTTAACCCTCAGGCAATCTTTCATCTGATAGATGAACCCTGTGAACTTCAGAATTGAATTAATTTTTTCAGCCCTGCTTGCCGGGCAGAGCAGTGACTTTTTGCCCCTGCGCAACAGCAGAACAGCTCAGAGCCAACAAAAGTGATAAAGAAATCCCGGCTTTCATCAATGACCCTCTCTTTTCGGCTGCATTAAATTTTGCGCCACTATTGCTGATAAGGCGCGTTAACCGCGCCACCCTCACAATCCATTTTCATCGCACTCAGCTCCCTGGTTGATTCGCAAGGGTGAGAGTCGTGGCGCTTGTTCAGGCAGTGGCGGTACGATGCCATCAACAACATGAGGAACATACGGTGCTTCCAGCGCTGCAATTTCTTCTGGCGATAATGTCAGCTTAAGTGCTTCCACGGCGGTGGACAGGTGCTCCGCTTTAGTGGCACCGATGATGGGTGCGGTAATCACAGATTTTGACAGCAACCATGCAAGTGCAACATGTGCACGAGGAACACCCCGCCCGGCGGCCACCTGCGCCACAACCTCAACCACTTTCCGGTCCTGCTGCGCGGCATTTTCATACATTTTCAGTGCAAAGACGTCGTTCTGCGTTCGGGTGGTGGTTTCACTCCAGTCGCGGGTCAACCTGCCGCGCGCCATCGGGCTCCAGGGAATAACACCCACGCCCTGATCCCCACAAAGCGGCAGCATTTCCCGCTCTTCTTCCCGGTACAGTAAATTGTATTGCGGTTGCATAGAGACAAAGCGCGTCCAGCCGTTACGCTCAGCGACATGCTGCATCTTTGCAAAACGCCAGGCTTCCATTGAGGATGCACCGATATAGCGAACTTTCCCGGCTTTCACCAAATCGTGAAGTGCTTCCATGGTTTCTTCAACAGGTGTGCCGTGATCAAAACGGTGAATCTGATACAGATCCACATAATCCATACCCAACCGGGTCAGGCTGTCATCGATAGACTGAAACAGCGATTTTCGCGAGAGAAAACCGGTATTGGGTGAGTTACGCCATGGGAAAAATGCCTTAGTAGCGACGACAATTTCATCCCGGTACGCCATATCGCGTAGCGCCCGACCAACAATTTCTTCTGAGCTTCCACCTGAATAAATATTAGCCGTATCAAAAAAATTAATTCCCGCCTCAAGTGCCTGGCGAATCAACGGTCGCGAAGCACTTTCATCAAGCGACCACGGCTGAGGAAGGCGTTCCGGTTCGCCGTAACTCATGCATCCCAGACACAGTCGTGAGACTTTCAGGCCACTGCGCCCCAGGTTTACATACTGCATAATCATCTCCCTGCCACGTTATTTAATGAAAATTGCGACGTCTGTTATTGCCAGTTGCCCACCATTTTCGGGATGAATTCACGAATCTCATATTCAGCGAGATTGGGGTGATAGGCGTCTTCGCTCAGAATAGCGTCCAGCTCTTCCCGGCTTTCAGTCTGAGCAATAATCACCCCTGCTCTTTCGCGATCGGAATAGGGACCGATGAGAACAAACTTGCCTGCATTGAAATACTGCTGAAACCAACTGACATGGCGTGTGAAAAGCGCCTCATGCTGAACAGCCGTGATATCGCCATTCACCGTAATATTGATGAGATACATTTTCCCTCTTCTCCTTTACACAGCCATTTTTAAAGCAGGGGTAGTTTCTTTAATCGCGGTAATCAGACGCGCGGCATGAACTTTTGCCAGTGCTTTCTGTTCGAGGACTTTAGCTTCATCACGCCCTGCATAGCTCATCCCAAAGGTGTAAACCGGCTCCTGCCAATCCAGATTGCACAGCAGTGCCGTGGTTTCAAACGGTGTGATGTATTGCTGAATGTCGTGACCGAACAAACCTTCAGGGGAATACAGACCCTCTGGTGCTCCGGCGGTAAAGGAAATGATCAGCTTTTTGCCACCCAGTTTTGCGGTTGAGCCATGGGCAAAGCCGTGAACTAATACCTGGTCAATCCACAACTTCATTAACCCCGGCACTGAATACCATGAAAAAGGAAACTGCCAGACAATCACATCAGCTTCGAGTAAGGCTTGCTGCTCCCGTGCCACGTCGATCCGGTAGTCAGGATACAGAGCATCAAGACAGCGAATTTCAGCTTCGGGCAACGCTTTTGCGACTTCATCCAGGATAGTGGCGTTACCAATGGATTCACTAAGATTCGGATGACCTGAAATAATCAGTACATTTTGCATTTTTGGCTTCTTTAACAGGGGTTTGTTTTACTGTAAGTGAGTATAACCAACCCTGATTCTGTTTTTTAGAGCAGCAATAGCTCATACACTCTTAGCCAATAGCTAATAATCTAACTTTGTTTCCTCTGCTGGGGGTCGCCATGAACAATGTCATTTACAACCAAATCCGTATTTTCCAGAGCATCGCCCGTGAAGGCAGCATCACTGCTGCGGCCAGGAAGCTTGAGATAACGCCACCTTCGGTCAGCAAAGCGCTAAAACTGCTTGAGCAGCATATTGGTCACCCGCTTTTTGTGCGCACCACCCGGCGCATTGAGCTGACGGATGCCGGGGAACAATTGTTGCAACAGACATCGCGGGCTGTGGCGTCACTGGAAAGTGCGGTGGAAAGCATCAAAGACCTGAATCAGGAACCCTCCGGGCTGGTCAGAATTACGCTGTCACGCTTTGCCTACCTGCTTATCCTGAAGCCCTTTATGGCAGAGTTTTGCCAGAGCTACCCCGGAATACAGCTTGAGATATCCGTTTATGACGGAACAGTAAACATGGTTGATGAACGTTTTGATTTGGGCATTCGTTTTGGCGATATCCTTGAAGAGAGTGTTGTGGCCCGCCCGTTGATGAAACCGTTTCGTGAAGGTTTGTATGCTTCTGCGGCCTATCTCGCGGAACACGGTACGCCCAAACTGCCAGCGGACTTGCATCAGCATCAACTCATCGGCTACCGCTTTATTACCAATAACCGCCTCCTCCCTCTGATGCTGGAAGATAAAGGTCAGCAATTAACCGTTGAGATGCCAGGGCAGCTCATCAGCAATGATATTGATGTCATGGCAGATGGCATACGCAGCGGTCTTGGAATTGGCAGATTGTTTGAGCCGGTGTATGAATTGCAGCCCGATAAAGAGCAGTTTATCCCGGTGATGATGCCTTACTGGAAGACCTATCCACCGGTTTATCTCTACTACTTAAAAAACACCGGCAAGGCAAAACGAGTCAAAGCGCTGATTGATTTTTTAATGATGAAAACCAAAAAATAGCTGACGACATAACCTGTTAAAGGTCCACATCCGTTTGAAGCGCTAAACAGCGCTACAGGTATATCGCTGCGTGCGCCGTAGCCGTTAAGGTCAGGAGCAATAACTGGCCGACCACCCGGAGGTCTGTGAAATTTCGGATCCCTCAAAGTACCGGTTAAGCCGTTGATAAATATGACAGGTGCGATGTTACCTCAGTCTTTTGGTGGTTTTGACAGGATAAGAATTCAAATTTAGTTTATTTATTAGCCAGCTCATGGCAAAAGTGATCCAGTCAAAGGAGCCAAATTTAAGAAGCCCGCTTAGGAAACTCAGCGGGCTTCTTGCTTTTCATGCTCCGGTACTATGCCTTTATGGCTTTGATGCAATCAGTGAGTGTGAAATTTCCGAAGACAGCCACAGATTCCATGCATTAGCATTTAGGTAACTTTATGATTTTTCCATACCATTTCTGAGAAACCCGCTAAGGACCAGACTGCATTTGTTTAACATCAGATATTGAAAACAGTACGGCAACGGCTGTCATCTTCATTCCAGGCATCATTCACTTCGCTTAATGGCCGAATACGAAATGGGACTGAGAAATCACTCAAAGCAGCAGCTTGTAATAGTTCACCAACCGAAGCGACCAGTTCAGCATCAGATACGCTGCCAAGTCCGCTCCCCATCAGGGTCAGTCCTGATGAGCGTAGTAATTTGCTATGTAATGATATTTCTTGTCCACTTAATGAGCCGATCTGCACAAAACGCACCAGTCTGGCACCTCCGGCAGCGGCAGACTTCATAATATCAAGCGCACTCTCCCCCCAGAGATAATCCAAAACGACATCAACACCCTGTTCCATGAGTGCCGGGAGTTCATGCGATAATTCATCCAGCGTAAGCGTGATATCAGCCCCCTGAGTACGGAGTTTCGCCAGGACTTCAGTATTACGCCCAGTCGCGATGATTTTCCCCGCGCCCAGGTGACGAGCGATACGCACCGCCAGACCGCCGGAGGTGCCTGTCGCGCCATTGATGAGAACAGTTTCCCCTTTTCGCAGCTGCGCCCTGCGCGTTAATGCTGTCCAGGATGACATTCCGGGATTACCAATGGCGGCTGCCATTGAGAGATCAAGTGTTGCCGGGAGCGGCACAATACTTTTAGGCGTAACCAGGGTCATCTCAGCCATACTGCCAAAAGGGGAGCTCAATGCGAAAAAAAAGACCGGGTCTCCGTTAGTCAGATAACCTGCGCCATCAATTCCGGGTATAAACGGATATTCCATTGCTGAACTGTAGTGTGTTCCCGCGGCCCGCGACTTGGCCAGTTGACTGATTGCAGCGGCTTTAACGTTGACCATATATGGACGCCCCGGGTGTTACAAGTACTGGTTCGATACGGTTTGCGACCATATATCCGGCGTCGTTAGTGGG
>NZ_JABAED010000045.1:0-24293 GCF_023701875.1 Rahnella sp. CG8 | reverse complement strand
GGCAGAGCTCACGGGCAGAAACCCCGGCTTCAGCCTCGCGGAGGATACTGATGATCTGTTCGTCGGAAAAACGCTTCTTCATGGGGATGTCCTCATGTGGCTTATGAAGACATTACTAACATCGTGGTGTATTAATCAACGGGGAGCAGGTCACGAATCCTGATTGGGCATCACGGAATGCCATACCGATATCGTTCGTCATCGGAATATTATTCTGCAAATTCAGAGCTAACCGAAGCAGGAGATAACCTGCCGTCAGATACTGTCCTGGGGAAATTAGCTTAACAGGACTGTGATAACAAATCGGTGAAAGAGTGTGGCGGGTATGCGAACCGTTATTGTGACTGATGATCCGTGCAGGACAGAAACACTTTTATCATATTTAGGAATTTCTTTATAAACGCTAAGGCGACGGAAGAAGAACAGCCTGAAATGAAGTATCAGGGATGCTTTTTAGTTCCAAATTTTTCATCCCATTCGCGGCGGTAACGGCGGGATTGTTTACGGCCTTTCAGCCAGAGGTAGGTGCACACTGCACAAACACCCGCTGAGAAAACGATATTGCGCATATCCTGATCATAAAAAATGACCAGTACACAGTCGAGAGCAGCCACAATCGCGAACCACTTATGCATGTGCGACTGCCTGCGGGTTTCGGCATTCATTCTTTTAAGCTGACGTCCCTCTTCCAGAACCTTTCTTTTTACCATCGCACGCTCCCGGGATGAGTGGAGTCAATCATTTGACGTAGATTTTTTTGAAGGAGAGTAAACCGAAAAAAGCGGGTTATTATTCGCGATATTAACTGATCCTGAAATTATTATCGCGAACAACCTGCCAGCGCTATTCGTTGAATAGCGCGATTTACTGACTGATTTTACAGTCTTTTAAACGTTATAGGCTGACTAAAAAATAGTTTTTTATGATGAAAAAGTATTACCAATTACTGCTGAGGATTGATTTATCAGGCCGTGGTGGATTATCTTTTTAGGAATTATCTTAATTCTCGGTGAGTAAATGAGCGATTCATCATCACGAAAGATCGTTGATAGTGCGAACATTTATCAGGATTTCGACACCCGTTTTTACGAATGGGAAGACGGAATGTCCAGCGCAGGTTTTAAACTTGAACTGCCGGATCGCAACAGGGAAGAATTTGACTGGAGCGTCACCGGCTACAACTTCGGCCGCGTGATTGGCGGTGTGCTGACCGTCAGTGAGCACGATATCAATCGCCAGTACGGCAACCTGTTTTCGATGCCCGATCATATCGTCATTTTCATTGTGATTATCGGGGGGATGGACTGCCAGTGTTTCGGCGAGCGGTTCATGCTGAGCCAGGGGGATATCCTGATCCAGGATATGTCGCAGCCGATTAAAATCCATGTGTATCCGGGTGAGCAGAAACCGCGTCTCGGTTCTTATCAGTACATTATTATGCCCAAGCACAGCCTGCATTTTAATGTCGATATTGCCTCGTTACACGGAAAGCGTATTCCGGCAGCCTCACCGGTGAACATCATTCTGCGCAATCATTTTGCGACGATGGTGCAGGTGTTTGATCAGATGACCGAACAGGAAGTACTGAGCACTGGCGAGGGGGCGGCGTCGGTATTCCTGCAAACACTGCATCTGGTGGCGGGGAAGAAGGTGGAACATCCGTTTGAGCAAAGTGCACGTCTTGAGCGCATTTGCCTGTATATCGAAAAGCATCTCGGCAGGCCGATCAGTATTGATATTCTGTGCAAAGATTTTGCTATTTCGCGCTCAGGGTTGTATCGCCTGTTTGAACCGCTTGGCGGCATCGCGCAATTCATTCGCAGCCGGCGCTTACTGCTGGCGAAGCGCCTCCTGCGAACCTCTTCGATGTCGGATCAAAGTCTGGCCGCCATTGCGAGACAGTGTGGCCTGGAACCCAGCGCTTTACGTCGCTATTTCCATGAATTCTATGGCACCACGCCTTCTGAGATGCGGGAGAAATTCCGCCGTGATGCTGAGCAATCGGGGCAGGCGGATGCCACTCATGTGAATTGGGTGACTTCGCTTTAATGCATTGATTGCCCCATTTTTGTACGAAAAGTGTTAACCATTCACGCATTTCCTGATCTGTCATTATTCTGATTTTGCCTCTGCGAGGCGGAATCAGAGCCGTTTTCCCGGCCAAACACAGTAGACTTGGTGAAATAGTCATCAGTAATCATTGAGAGCGCATTATGTTAGTCCCTCAACCGGCAGTTGATGAACAGGCTCGTCTTGCCATACTGGCTTCTCTGGGGATCCTGGATTCCCCCGGAATTGAGGAGATCGACCGTATTACCCGGATGGTCGCCCGGCAGTTTCAGGCTAAGGCTGTCGTTGTTTCATTGATTGACGCGGATCGCCAGTGGTTCCTTTCTCACACCGGCATTGATATTCATCAGTCTTGCCGTGATACCTCCTTTTGCGGTCATACCATTCTCGAGCCCGGTCCGCTGATTGTCAGGGATGCCCGGCTCGATTTGCGCTTCCACGATAATCCGCTGGTGACCGGCGCGCCTCACATCGTGTTTTATGCCGGCTGTGCCTTGCATTCAAAAGAGGGTGTGGCGCTGGGCGCGTTATGCCTGATTGATGATCGCCCGAGGGACTGGTGTGAGGAGGAACAGCAGACTTTGCTGGATATGACGGCGCTGGTACAAAGTTATATTTTTCACCTTGAAAACCGGCAGTACACGGCGCGGGTAGAAGATAATCTGGCGAAAACTGAGGCTTTATTTGAACAGACATTTGCTCACGCTGCCGTCGGCTTCTCCTTAGTCGGACTCGACTGGCGCTGGCTGCGCATCAATCCGCAGGTGTGCAATATGCTGGGTTATGCCGAATATCAGCTGCGCGCCTGTTTGCTGCATGACGTGACCCATTCCGATGATCTTTATGCCGAAAATGTGCTGATTCCCCGTTTGCTCTCCGGTGAAATAAACAGTTTCTGCATAGAGAAACTTTTACAGCGGGCGAACGGCAGCACGCTGTGGGTGACTCTGACGGCCTCACTCGTGCGTAATGTGGCTGGTGAAGCCCATCACTACATTGTTGTCATCAGCGATATTACTGAGCGTAAACATATCGAACAGGCATTGTATTCACTGCAGGGGGATCTGGAACGCCGTGTGGCCGACCGGACTTATGAGTTGCAGGTGGCGATGGATCAGCTTCATCAGGAAATCGCCCAGCGTCTGACCCGGGAACGGGAACTGACGGAAAGCAAAAACCGCCTCAGAGCCATCACCGATAACATTCCCGCGCTGATTTGCCATGTTGATGCGAATGAACAATACACTTTTGTGAATCATTTTCACGCCAACTGGTATGGCGTCGAAGAGACACAGGTCAGCGGGAAGCAGGTCAGGGATGTGGTTGGAGATGACAGCTATCAGAAAATTAAGCCCTATATTCGCCAGGCTTTGCAGGGAATGACAGTAAGTTACGAAATCGAATTGTCGGATCACTCCCATCATGCCAAAGGCGGTGTTTTGCATACCACGCTTATCCCCTGCGACGATATTCGCAATGGTTATTACGGCCTTTCAACCGATATCAGTGAAATTAAAGCGTTACAGGCTCAGCTGGAATTTGAAGCAAATCATGACGCACTGACCGGATTACCAAACCGGCGCGCGTTCCAGCAGTCACTGATTCATGCCGCCGGAAAACAAGAAAAAGCAGATAGAGATATCGCATTGCTCTTTTTGGATATTGATAATTTTAAAGCGTACAACGACACCTACGGGCACGAATTCGGCGATTTAATCCTGAAGTTTTTTGGTTATACCTTACGTGAAAATCTGCGTTCACAAGATATTGTGGCGCGTCTGGCGGGAGATGAGTTTACCGTTTTGTTGAGCGGGCTGATGAATACTGAGAGTGACGTCAGCCGTATTTGCATCAGCCTGATGAGTGCTCTGCATTCCATCGAGTGTATCGCAGGTGTCCCGGTGGCGCTGTCTGCCAGCATCGGCGTAGCGATTGGTCGCGCGCGCCAGTCATTGCTGCCGGATGCGCTGCTGGCGCGGGCTGATGCCGCGATGTACCGCGCGAAACAAAGTGGAAAAGGCCGGTATTATTTAGGATAAAAAATCTAGGATAAAAAATTTAGGATAAAAAACCGATACAGGCCGGACACCGAGTAAATGAAACATTCCTGAGGCGATAAACGCTGTTCGCTGACGGCAGGCGTTTCTTACGTTTTGATGATTATCTTGCTGCTTTTTTCGTTATAACACACGGCATTGTCCGGGATGTTCTTATTGATGAACGACATCGCACCAATGGTGACATTGTGGCCGATAGTAATGTCATTGCCGATAATGCAGCAATTGGCGCCGATATCCACATTATCGCCAATGATTATACGTCTTTTTCCCTCATCGACTTTAATGCCTATGGTGGTGTTTTGCCGGATCCGGACATTCTTCCCAATCGTGCAATGAGGATTGATGACGATACCGGTGAGGTGAGGAAGTCTGATACCTTCTCCGATCTGCGTTCCCAGCATAATCTCGATGCCATACTTTCTTATTAACGAGTAGTTAATCTTACGGGCGCGGGCTTTGCAGAAATGGCTGTCCGTCGCGTATAAGTAGCTTGCGATACGCCACCAGAAAATGTACCGGTGCTGGGGTTGTTTTATGCATCTGATGATTATCCGTCGCCAGGAGAAATCCTTTTTGTTCTTAAGAATATCGGCGGATAAATAGCGGGTTAATTGCTTATATTGACTGTGATTTTCGTGCATCAGGATGGTTCCGTTTTCGTAAGTCTCACTTACGCAATCCTAACACAATGAATACTTATCCCAAATTTCAGCCATAAAAAAACGCCTCCCGGAGGAGGCGTTCGTCAGACCTCATCAGACGCTTGCGCGTTTACTGAGCAGAAGCCAGTTCAGGTTGTTTCTCATCAGTTTCACGATCCAGCGTCATGCGGTGCAGTTTAGATGCAGTGACCAGCATCAGCACAGCAATCACAGCGGTTGCAATACCAATCTGCAGGAACACGTGGCTATAAATTGCCAGTGAAGCATGCGCGTCATCAATGTCAGCAGGCACGGCAGTCAGATTGGCCACGTAACCCGCGATAATTGCAGCGGCTGCGGTGGTCAGGAACCAGGCACCCATGATGAAGCCCATCAGACGCTGCGGAACCAGTTGAGCAACCATCGCCAGACCCAGACCGGAAATCATCAGTTCGCCGATACTCTGCAGCGCGTAGCTCAGTACCAGCCAGTTTACTGACACAATGCCTTGCTCATTCGCCAGACTCGCGCCCCACGGCAGCACCAGGAACGCACCGGAACACAGCACCATACCCATCGCAAACTTGTGCGGCATTGGCATACGGTCACCGACCTTGGTGTAGACTGCCGCCAGAACCGGGCTGGCAACCATGATCCAGAATGGATTCAGCGCCTGGAACTGCTCAGGCTGGAAGCTGATACCCAGCAAATCGTGGCCTACGTTGTGGATAGCGAAGAAGTTCAGCGACGTTGGCATCTGGCTGTACAGCACGAAGAACACCACCGCTTCCATCATCAGCAGGAACGCCACAATCATCTTCCGGCGGGCGATGCCTTTCATTGAGAACGTTTCTTTCGCAAACACAATAATGATACCGACGGAAACCACACCCAGAACCATACGTGCGATGGTTTGGTTATGCAGTAACCAGCTTGACAGGAACACCAGCGCGACAACACCGACCAGCACCATCAGCAGTTTTTTGAACTGCAGCGGCGCGAAGTCTGGTTTTGACCCCTGACGTTTGACCCATTTGCGGCAGAACAGGAAGTTCACGATGGTGATCAGCATACCCACAACGCTCAGGGAGAACGCGACACTCCAGCCGTACTTCGCGGCCAGCCATGGTGTTGCCAGCATGGAGAAGAACGAACCGATGTTCACCGACATGTAATACATGGTGAATGCGCCATCGAGACGCGGGTCATCTTTTTCGTAGCAGGTAGAAAGCAGTGAGGATGGATTTGCTTTAAACAAGCCGCTACCGACGGCGATAGTCGCCATACCCAGATAAACCCAGAAAATTTCATGGCCGGAATAGGCAACGAATGAATAACCCAGCGCCAGCACAATCGCGCCAAGCACGATCACGCGTTTTGAACCCAGCACTTTATCGCCCAGCCAGCCGCCGATAGCGACGAAGCCATAGACCAGCGCACTGAATGATGAGAACAGGGTGATGGAGTCGGCTTCACTCAGGCCAAGCATTTTGACCAGGTAAACCGCCATGATCCCTTGCAGGCCGTAGTAACCGAAACGTTCCCACAATTCGATGGAGAAGATCAGGTAAAACGCTTTTGGCTGTTTGAAGGCGTTAAGACTCACGCTTTCATTGTTTGGTGTTTTGTTTGCAGTTGACACTCGTACCTCTGTTTATTCCTTCCGGCCGTATGTGGCGGAAACGCATAAGTGGCGCGAAATAAGCACCCTTTGCATTGTTATAAGATGGGATGACGGCAAGTAATGTTCACTATCTTCGTAAATGTGGCAAGGAGTTTGACATATGCTGTTACATTTAACTTATCCGACGTGATTAAACTATGTTCGAAATGTTATGCAGAATTAATGTTTATGTTTTCTAAATAGACAATATGAATATGTTGCACGAATTGTAATCACTACTCTTATATTGCCATTGTTTTACAGGGAAATACTTAAGTAGTTTATTTGTCTGATTTGTAGTGAATATATAGTGAATATCTCTGAAGTATCGTGCTTCACATGGTGGTTTGTGAATGGCTTGTTTGCTGCTGAAGACGCAACCAGAACGGCGCACAGTGTAATGTGAGCCGTTTCTCGTTTTAACACTAAATTTTCGATTGAAAATAAGATTAATACGACTTATGCCGGTTAGGTGGCGCAGGTATTTACAATTGGCATCACCGGCAGGGGAATATCCTGCCGGAATGAGGGGAGTAAGAATGAAGGTAAACAGGTGAAGAACTACTGATTCAGGGTATCGCCCAGCGTCTGAATCAGACGGTTTGACCAGCTGAACAGCGCCGCAGTCAGCAGAATATCCAGAGATTGTGTTGCCGTATAACCTGCATCAGACAAACTATGCAGCTGGCGTGCTTCAAAACGTTCCGGGGTACGGGTCAGGGCGACCACCGTTTCCAGCAAGGCAATCTCTTTTTTGTCTTGCAGATTTTTCGACAGCGTATCAACGGCATCATCGCGATGATTTTCTGCGAATAATTCGTTAATCAGCATCTCATTCCCACCCGCTTCAAGATACATACGTCCGTGGATCCCGGCGCAATACAGACAACCGTTTAGCTGCGACGTGGCTACGGCAGCCAGTTCACGCCACGCGGCCACCGGCTGCGCCCCTGCCTGCATAATATTATTAAATACCGCAGAAAATTCGCTCAGCGCGTCGGCGTCATGCACCAGCAATGTATAGAAAGAGGATGAACGCGCATCCGGCGCGATTAAATCCAGTACATCCTGCTGATGCTGGCTGGCATTTTCCGGCACCACTTCAGGTAAACGCGACGTCCATTGCAACATCGCCAGTGAAAACCCTTTCTGCCCGCAACCTTCCGGCGAAGGAAATCCTGGCAATACGGCGGCGGCGCGACCACGTAAACCATTCAGAACCGCCAGTACGCGTGCCTGATAGCTGACAAAGCCAATCACTTGCGTAAAGGTCACGATATCGCGCGTGCTGAAACCCACGTCATAAAGCTGATGCAGCATCGGTGCAGTAATCAGGGTTGGCTGGGTTGCGAGTAATCGTGCGAACTGGGTAATGTGGGTCTGGCGGATGTTACTTTCACGGGAGGCGTCAGGGCTGGGAAGCGGGGCGAGACGGGCAGCGTAATGGCTACAAAGTGTCTGTACACCGCTGACCTGTGCCACCGTCAGCGCACTACTGAGACGGTCATACAAGGATAATGTTTCGGTACGTGAAACCTGCAGATTGTCAGGAAACAGTACCTCATAACAGGCGCGGGAAGCCCTCAATAGTCGCTGGCGGTCGTTAAGTAACTGGCGAAGTGTCGGGTCAAGTTGAGCATCAAGGCCCAGCAGAAAGCGATCCTGTACCAACGCAGCGTGCGGATCGAGCGGCAGATGACCATATTGGCTGGATTGTGTTTCATGATACCAGCCGCTGTGCGCGGCCTTGCGTTGTTGTTCCATGAACGGGTCCTTTCTTCAAGCCTGCTACTCAGGCAAATTATCAGACCCTATCGTTGCCGATACTGCTGCCGATATAAAATAATGTTAAGCGATAAATCATATCGAAAAGGAATAGAAGAGGGTGGATTTGCATAATAAAGAAAACGGCATCAGTTTCCTGACACCGTTCAGGGGGTGAATCTGCCCGTTTATTATGCAGAAGGGGCGTTAATTACCGTCACGACGCCAGGCATCAGCAGTCAGCGCTTCGCCAAAGTGACTCGAAATCAACCGTTTGGTGAGGTCATGCAGCGGTGCCGCCAGAACTTCGGCCGTATTTCCGCGTTCCACCACCTCGCCTTCGTGCATCACCAGTACCTGATCGCTGATGTGTTTCATCATGCCCAGATGCTGCGTCACGTAGATGTACGAGATGCCCTGTTTTTCCTGTAATTCGAGCATCATATTGATGATTTGTGAACGCATCGACATATCCAGAGACGCCAGCGCTTCATCAGCCACGATCACTTTGGGTTGCAGGATAAGTGCACGTGCCAGTGCCACGCGCTGCTTCTGACCTGACGCCAGCATATGCGGGTAATAATTGGCGTGATCGGGCAGCATGCCGACCAGCCGCAATGTCTGGTTGATGCGTTGTTCGCGCTGTTGTGCATCCATTTCGCTGTTCAGTCGCAGGGGGGCTTCGAGTAACTGCCCGATACGCTGACGTGGATTAAGTGAGGTGCTCGGGTCCTGAAAAATCATGCGGATTTGCTGGCTGCGGAAACGATAATCACGAAACGTCAGCGGATGATCATCAATCAGAATTTCGCCGTCGCTCGGCTCGACCATGCCGGAAAGCATTTTAGCCAGCGTCGATTTGCCCGAACCATTCTCGCCGATGATCGCCAGCGTTTGTTTTTCGCGCAGGGTAAAGCTGACCGGTTTCACGGCCTCGAGATTCATCTTGCGGAACAGTCCGGTGCGATAACGGAACGTTTTGCTCAGATTACGGACTTCGAGCAGGGTTTCGCCCATTATTGCTCCTCCATGTTCAGCGGGAAGTGGCAGGCGTAAGCATGTGTTTTTGCCAGACGCAGGCGCGGCGTTTCGATGCATTTTTTCTGCGCGTAAGGGCAGCGTGGCCCCAGACGGCAGCCAATCGGCAAATGTTCCAGCGAAGGAATGGCACCTGGCAGCGTATTCAGACGGCTTTTATGTGGCAGTGAGCGGCCAAAATCAGGCATCGCGCGGATGAGCGCCTGCGTATAAGGATGATGCGGCGTGGCCAGCAATTCTTCACACGCTGCGCTTTCAACCGTTTGTCCGCAATACAACACGTTGATACGGTTCGCCCATTTGCTCATCATTTGCAGGTCGTGGCTGATCAATAAAATGGTGGTGTTATTGTTCTGGTTGAGTCGCGCCAGCAGGCGGAAAATCTGCGCCTGCGTCGTCGGCTCCATGGCGTTAGTCGGTTCATCGGCAATCAGCAGACGCGGCTGATTCGCCAGCGCGATGGCGATCATCACTTTCTGGCACTCGCCTTCGGTCAGTTCATACGGATAACTGGCCATAACGTCTTTGTGATCTTTAATACCGACGCGGTGCAGCAGCTCGATGGCGCGTTTTTTGCGCCACTTCCAGCGCTGATACCAGCGGCCTTTGTAGGTCCAGCCGGGAATGGCCTGAATCAGCTGGCGGCCGATGCTTTCAGAAGGATCCAGACAGGACTGCGGCTCCTGAAAAATCATCGACACATTTTGCCCGACCAGTTTACGTCGCTCGCGTGGCGTCAGTTGCAACAGCTCGATGTTATCAAAGCGCATCCGGTCCGCCGTCACGCGCCAGTTGTCTTTGGTAACGCCACAAATCGCCTTGGCAATCAGGCTTTTACCCGAACCGGATTCGCCCACCAGCCCGCGAATTTCCCCGGCGTTGAGCGTCATACTGACGCGATCCACAGCTTTGACCGGGCCATCGGCGGTCATAAATTCAATGGTCAGATTGCGGATATCGAGTAACGGCATTATTCCACTCCCGCATTAATCGCCCGACGCACACCGTCACCCAGCAGGTTGATCAGCAACACGCTGATAAGAATGGCGGCACCCGGCAGCATGACTGTCCACGGCGCGACATACACCAGCTCCAGCGAATCGCCGAGCATGGCTCCCCATTCCGGTGACGGCAGTTGTGCGCCCAGATCCAGAAAGCCTAACGCGGCGATATCCAGAATCGCCATCGACAGTGCGCGGGTAAATTCCGTTGCCAGCACCGCAACGATATTTGGCAGAACAGCGTAACGCAGAATCTGCCAGGTGGAGGCACCATCGAGTCGTACGGCGACCACATACTCTTTTTCCAGCTCATCATGCACGGCGCTGTAAATCGTGCGCGAAATGCGTGGCAACAGCGCCAGCCAGACGGCCAGCATCGCATGCTCAAGTTTCGGCCCGATAAACGCGACGACGACAATCGCCAGCAGCAGGGAAGGGATAGACAGCAGCGTATCGAAAATATGGTTCAGAATGGCCGATTTCAGGCCACGGCTGATCCCCGCCAGTACGCCGATGATCACACCACATAAAGACGCCGCGAGGGTTATCACCAGTGCGCCGCCAATCGTCGGCGCAGCGCCTGTAAGCATCCGGCTGAGTAAATCGCGGCCAAGATCGTCGGTGCCGAGGAAGAACGACACATTGCCGTAGCGCGACCAGGAGGGCGGCAACAACTGATAACCAAGGAATTGTTGATCGAGCGCGTAAGGCGCTAATAAATGGCCAAATATGCACAGCAATAACAAGCCGAGCACGCCGTAGAAACCGATCATCGACAGTGTGTCGCGATAGAAAATCCCCCACGTATGGCGCAGAGGACTCGGAACCTGTTTTTCGCGGTATACATTATCGAAGGGCATACCATTCCTTATGTTTCAATGGATTCATCAGTGCGCCCAGAATGTCTGAAAGCACGTTAACCACAATTACCAGCGAGCCAACGACCATCACACCGGCTGAAATCGCCGCGTAATCCTGCTGACGGATAGCGTTAATCAGCCATCGCCCGATGCCTGGCCAGTTAAAGACCACCTCAGTAATCATCGCCAGCGTCAGCATGGTCGAAAATTGCAGGCCGAGCTTGGGAATAATCGGCGGCAGCGCGTTGTGTAATACATGGCGACGGATAATCGTAAAGCGTGATAAACCGCGCGTTGCGGCGGCTTTCACATAGTTTTTCTCCAGCACATCGTCGGTGGAGATGCGCATCAGGCGGATCACTTCGGTCGTCGGCGCAACGGCCAGCGCGGCGATCGGTAAAATCATATGGCGGATAGCGCTCATGATCATCTCATGGCGGTATGGCGAATCAGAAAGCCATGCATCAACCAGCGTCAGGCCGGTGACACTTTTCAACTGATAGAGTAAATCCAGGCGACCGGAAACCGGCAGCCAGCCCAGTTGCAGCGAGAAGAACAGCATCAGCAGTACCGCCAGCCAGAACACCGGAATGGAAAAGCCGAGCAGGGCGATGCTGCTGATGGCGACATCCGGCCATTTTCCACGCATCACTCCCGCCAGAATGCCCAGCGGGATCCCGACGACTAATGCCAGCGCAAAGGCCAGCACGCACAATTCCATCGTGGCCGGGAAAACCGCTTTCAACTGATAAGAGATGCCTTCGCCGTTGATACTCGACACACCGAAATCAAACTGGCAAAGACCCGCAAAATAGAAGTGGTAGGCGTCCCACAAGGACGCGCCGCGCAGTGGCGCATTCGGCGTGAAATAGCTCAGGCTGAACGCCACAAGGCTCAGGAAGAACAGGGTCACCAGCAGCAGCAAAATGCGGCGTAACGTAAAGATAATCATGGAACTTTCCTTCCTTCATTATCACGACTTTTTTCATCATCACGGAAGACGCCGGCAAACGAGGAGTTGCCAAACGGGCTCAGTACCAGCCCTTTGATGTCGTAACGGTAAGCCTGAAGACGCAGGGAAGACGCCAGTGGCAACACCGGCAGTTCCTGCTCAAGGATTTTTTGCGCCCGCTGATAAAACTCAATACGCTGGGAAAGTTGCTGTGACAACAGCCCCTGACGCAGCAATTCATCAAATTCCGGGTTACACCAGTGAGCATAGTTGGTCTGCGAATGAATCGCTGCACAACTGAGCATAGGGCGGAAGAAACTGTCCGGGTCATTACTGTCCGTTGACCAGCCAGACAGCGTCAGATCGTGATTCATTTCCATCAGCTTGGCTTCCTGGAAACGTCCCTCGACCGGGACAATGGTGACTTTAATCCCTACCTGTCCCAAATCGGCCTGGATCAGTTCGGCGGTTTTCAGCGGGCTGGGGTTAAAGGACTGCGACGCCGTCGGCACCCATAAATGCAGATTAAGCTTTTCCTGCCCGAGGTCTTTCAGGATTTGCTTCGCTTTATCCGGATTGTATTCCGTTACCTGCGCGTTGCTGTCATAAGCCCAGGACGCGCGCGGCAAAATAGACGCAGCGGTTTCAGCGGTGCCGTAATAAATCGACTGCATCAGGCGCTGATTGTTGATCGACAGCGCCACCGCCTGACGGATACGCGGATCATTGAGCGGGGCTTTGTTGGTATTGAAAGCCAGGTAGGCAACGTTCATCCCCGGGCGCAGGGAAAGACGCAAGCGCGGATCCTCACGTAGTATGGACAGCTGACTGGCCGCCGGATACGCCAGCACATCACATTCACCGGTCAGCAATTTCGACAAACGCCCGGTGCCGCCAACGCCCATATCAATCACCACCTGTGCCATACGCGGTGTGCCTTTCCAGTACTGTCCGTTGCGCGCCAGCCGCACATATTGCCCGGTACGGTATTCACCAAGCTGGAACGGGCCGGTGCCTACCGGCTGGCGATCAATCTCTTCTTCGTTGCCGGATTTGATGAGATTCGCGGCATATTCAGCCGAAAGCACCGGTGCGTAATGCGTGGCAAGATGCCAGAGGAAAGAAGCGTCAGGATTATTGAGGCGAAACTCAACGGTATAGTCGTCAAGTTTTTTGATGCTTTTCACCGCATGGGCAAACTGCAGGCTGTCGAAATACGGATATTCTTCACCGTTTACAGCGTGGTAGTGATTATTCGGGTCGATGATGCGCTGGAAGCTGAACACCACATCGTCGGCGTTCATCTTGCGCGACGGTGAAAACCAGCCGGTTTTCTGGAAAGGCACATCTTTGCGCAGATGGAAACGGTAGGTTGCGCCATCATCCAGCACTTCCCAGCTTTGTGCCAGTTCGGGGATCAGGCGATAGGTATAAGGGTCGACATCCAGCAGGCGGTCATATAACTGTGCGGCCAGCGTATCAATGATCAGCCCGCTGCTGGCTTTCTGCGGGTTAAAGGTATTGACCATGCCGTTAACACAATAGACAAAGCCGCTCTGGCGAATATCTTTCACCGGCGCACTGACGACTGTCGGGCTGGCGTGTGTTGGAGCAGTCTCAGCAAAAACTGCCGTGGACAAGCCACTCAGTAAAATCATCCACAAAGTTAGACGACGCATAAAGGCTTCAAAGTTAAGGTGCAATAGCTTAAGTGTACCGTACTCTGCGAGGTACCCCAATCCATTGAGCAAATCAGCGTGCGGGACTGCGGCACTTCGCGCAAAAACCGTTCGTTTTCCGGCAAAAAAAGAGCATGTATCAATAAAACCCTTGAAATTGGATTGCTATTGTTATGTTATATTATAACAATAATCGCAGGCGAAGTATTCCTGCACTGTCCTGAGATATGAGGTTAATGATGTCCTTACTCCCTGTTACCGTGCTGTCCGGTTTTCTTGGCGCAGGTAAAACTACCGTTCTCAACCATATTCTGAACAACCGTCAGGGATTGCGCGTGGCGGTGATCGTCAATGATATGAGCGAGGTGAATATTGACGCCGCACTGGTCGCCAGTGAAATCACGCTCGACCGTCAGCAGGAAAAACTGGTGGAAATGAGCAACGGCTGCATCTGTTGCACGTTGCGGGAAGATTTGCTGATTTCCGTGCGTGAGCTGGCGCAGGCCGGACGTTTTGATTATCTGCTGATTGAATCGAGTGGTATTTCAGAACCGCTGCCGGTGGCGGAAACCTTCACTTTCGAAGATGAAAACGGTGAAAGTCTGTCGCAGTTCGCACGACTGGATACGCTGGTGACCGTGGTCGATGGCGTCAACTTTATGCAGCAATATCAGGAAGCGCGCAGTGTGCAGGAGGCTGGTGAAAGTCTCGGCGAGGACGATGCGCGTAGCGTGACGGATTTGCTGATCGACCAGATAGAATTCTGCAACGTGCTGCTGGTGAGCAAAACCGATCTGCTCGACAGCCTGCAACAGCGGGAAGTGATTGCATTGCTGAAAAGCCTCAATCCCGATGCGCACATTATACCGATTTCCCCCGGCAGCC
The DNA here is from genome assembly GCF_023701875.1 of Rahnella sp. CG8. NCBI lineage: Bacteria > Pseudomonadati > Pseudomonadota > Gammaproteobacteria > Enterobacterales > Yersiniaceae > Rahnella > Rahnella sp. CG8. The sequence continues at coordinate 9,680 of NZ_JABAED010000045.1, read as the reverse complement.
TGCCGCTTGAAGCCGTGCTTAATACGCACCGGTTTGATTTCGCCAAAGCACAGCAGGCGCCGGGCTGGCTGAAAGAGTTACGCGGTGAACACACACCGGAAACCGAAGAGTACGGCATCAGCAGTTTTGTCTACACCGCACGCAGGCCGTTTGATCCGGATAAGTTTTACCGCGTGGTGCACGGCGACTGGGGGGGCGGTACCTTACTGCGTTCCAAAGGCTTTTTCTGGCTGGCGTCGCGTCCGCGCTTTGCCGGGCAGTGGAGTCAGGCGGGCGGCATAGCGCATTATGGCATGGCGGGTATTTTCTGGCGTTCGCTGCCTGAAAGCGACTGGCCGCAGGACGAGGAGACCCGTGAACAGATTATGGAGAAATGGGTTGAGCCGTTTGGCGATATGCGCCAGGAACTGGTGTTTATCGGCCAGCACCTGAATAAAGAAGAGATTATCCGGCAGCTGGATGCGTGTCTGTTAAGCGAAGAGCAGATGGCAGAAGGCATCGAACACTGGGTCAACATGGCCGATCCGTTCCCCGAATGGTAGTCCTTAGTGACCTTAAGGTGTTCATAAAGTAGCCATAATATCAGTGTGGTAATGAGAAATATTCTCAACAAAGTGCTTTACAGACGATACTGAGAACTATTATCATTCTTTTCACCGGACGAGAGGCGGCCCGCCAGGGACGTTAATCGCGAGGTACGACATTGCTCACATTGCTTCCAGTATTACTTAGCCAGCTCGGGTGCTGGCTTTTTTTTTGCCTGTTATTCAGCCCCTTCCTGCGAATTGACCTGAATTGCGTGTTTCTTCAACATTCCGCGCAACTGATGATAAGTCACGTTCAGCAACTCTGCGGCTTTACGCTGATTAAAGCGTGCCTGCCGTAAAGCCTGCTCAATCAGATTTTTTTCCTGTCCGGTCACCCATTGCTTAAGATCCAGCGGTAACGTCGGCAGCGTGTCGTGTGGACTGACGTCAGCCGTTTCCACGGTGGCAGTGCGCTGTGCAAACGGGTTCAGGATAATATTATCGAGCGGAAAATCGCTGGTACCATGGCGGTACATCGAGCGTTCGACGACGTTTTTCAGCTCGCGGATATTGCCCGGCCAGCGGTAGGCCATCAGCGTCTGACGCGCATAGTCGGTAAAGCCGGGGAATAACGGGAGAGACAGTTCGCGGCACATCTGAATGGCGAAATGTTCCGCCAGCAACATGATGTCCTGCTGGCGTTCACGCAACGGCGGCAGTTGCACCACATCAAACGCCAGCCGGTCCAGCAGGTCGGCGCGAAACTTTCCTTCAGCGGCCAGCACCGGTAAATCATCGTTGGTCGCACACACCAGCCGGACATCCACCTGTAACGGCTGGCTGCCGCCGACGCGCTCCAGATGACCGTACTCAATCACGCGCAGCAGTTTTTCCTGCACCAGCATGGGCGCTGTCGCCAGCTCATCGAGAAATAACGTGCCGCCATCCGCACGTTCAAAGCGTCCGAGATGACGTTTCTGTGCGCCGGTAAACGCGCCAGCTTCATGGCCGAACAACTCGGAATCCAGCAGGTTTTCATTGAGCGCCGCACAGTTGAGCGAAATGAACGGCCCCTGCCAGCGGGGCGACAGATAATGCAGACGATGCGCAATCAGTTCCTTTCCGCTGCCGCGTTCGCCGGTGACCAGAACCGGCTTATTCAGCTTCGCCAGTTGTGAGACCTGTTCCAGCACTTCGATGAAGGCGTTGGCTTCACCGAGTAAATTGTCTGTGTTATCCGTCATTTGGCTTTCCTTGTGTGGTGAAACACACTAACACTTAGTGAAAATAATCATCTCGAAAAATAAGCATAGCAGAGACAAAAGTAAAAAATTCAATTTATTCATGCAGATAATGATTTTAAAAAGTTGGCACGGATCCTGATATAGGTTTATCGCCGCAGTGAAAAATTTTCCTGCGGATTTAACCGGTAATCATTTGGCCGGAAACCAACAGAAACAAAGAGGAATTTCGATTATGGGTATTTTTTCTCGCTTCGCTGACATCATTAACGCCAACATCAACACCTTGCTGGATAAAGCAGAAGATCCGCAAAAACTGGTTCGTCTGATGATTCAGGAAATGGAAGACACGCTGGTGGAACTGCGTTCTACCTCCGCCCGTGCGCTGGCAGAAAAGAAACAACTGATCCGTCGTATCGATCAGGGTGAATCCCAGCAGAGTGAATGGCAGGACAAAGCCGAACTGGCGCTGCGTAAAGATAAAGACGATCTGGCCCGTGCGGCGCTGATCGAAAAGCAAAAGCTGTCCGAGCTGGTGACCACGTTGAAAAACGAAGTGAACGTGGTAGAAGAAACGCTGGATCGCATGAAGTCAGAAATTGGTGAGCTGGAAAGCAAACTGACCGAAACCCGTGCGCGTCAGCAGGCGCTGACCTTACGTCATCAGGCCGCAGCGTCCTCGCGTGACGTCCGCCGTCAGCTCGACAGCGGTAAAATTGATGAAGCGATGGCGCGTTTCGAGCAGTTCGAACGCCGCATCGATCATATGGAAGCGGAAGCAGAAAGCGTCAGCATTGGTAAAAAGAAATCGCTGGATCAGCAATTTGCCGAACTGAAAGCCGACGATGAAATCGGCGCACAAATTGCTGCGCTGAAAGCTAAAATGAACGGCAATCAGGACGCATAATGTTTGCCATTAAACCTGTCTGTTCGCAGGCAGGTTGTTGCAGGATTAACGCCGTAACCGGTAATAAATAAGACTCATAAGGAGAGACAATGAGCTTCCTGTTTTTAGCTATTCCGCTGACTATTTTCGTTTTATTCGTGGCGCCCGTCTGGTTGTGGCTTCACTACAGCAATCGCCAGCAAAATGGCAGTCAGCTCAGTCAGCATGAGATACAAAATCTCACCAGTCTGACTCATGAAGCGCAACGTATGCGCGAACGTATTCAGGCACTGGAAGAAATTCTTGATGCCGAACACCCGGGCTGGAGGCAATCATAATGGCGACCCGTCTGTCTGAGAAAAAACTCTACCGCGTGCCGGAAGAGGGCGTAATAAAAGGCGTTCTGGCCGGGCTGTCGCACTATCTGGGCGTGCCGGTAAAATTGCTGCGGATTATGGCCGTGCTGTCGATTTTCTTTGGTTTGTTCATGTTCACTGTCGTGGCGTACATCATTCTCAGCTACGTGCTTGACCCTGTTCCGGCCAGTGAATATGACGATGAAACTGCGCCATCGCCGCGTAACTTGCTGGAAGAAGCCGACCGCGAACTGAAAGCCAGCGAGCAGCGTTTACGCCAGGTCGAACGCTATGTCACCTCTGAAACCTTCGGCGTACGCAGCCGGTTCCGCCAGCTTTAATTCTTTATTCACCGCTTTGCCTCTGGCCGCCGGACGTTGCTCCGGCTGCTGTTTTCCTTCTCATCTCCCGCTTAAGGAATCTTTATGACCCGTTACCTGAATTCCTCGCTGCCGGGTAAGCGCAGCCTGTTTTCGAAAATTTTCAGCGTGATCATTACGCTGGCGCTGACCTTTGGCCCTGCCGGGCTGGCAGCGCGTGTGTTGGGCGTGGTGGGAAAAGGGCCAATGAGGTATGTTTTAGCACTATTATTAGAACCATTATTCAAACGTATTTTGACCGCGCTGTTTGGGCGCTACGCCAGGGAGAGCAATGAAAAGACTACAAAATGAGTTTAATTCACTGATCAATCGCGGCATGGACAGACATCTGCGGCTGGCTGTCACCGGTTTAAGCCGCAGCGGAAAAACCGCTTTCATCACCGCCTTCGTTAACCAGCTTTTACATATGCACAGCGGCGCACGTTTACCGCTGTTTTCGGCTGCCCGCGAGGAGCGTCTGCTTGGCGTGAAACGCGTCCCCCAGCGTGATCTGGGTGTGTCGCGCTTTGCCTATGACGAAGGTCTGGCGGCACTCTACGGCACGCCGCCCGCATGGCCGACGCCGACCCGTGGCGTCAGCGAAATCCGCCTGGCATTGCGTTACCGATCCAACGATTCCCTGCTGCGTCACTTCAAAGACACCTCCACGTTATATCTGGAGATCGTCGATTATCCCGGCGAATGGCTGCTGGATTTGCCAATGCTGGAGCAAAACTATCTCGACTGGTCGCGCCAGATGGCGGGGCTGTTGCAGGGCGATCGCGCGCAATGGGCGAAGCCGTGGCTGACGCTGTGTGCGCAATGTGATCCGCTGGCTCCGGCGGATGAAAATCTGCTGGGCACAATTTCACAGGCCTACACCGATTATCTGGTGCGCTGCAAAACCGAAGGTTTGCACTTTATCCAGCCGGGGCGTTTTGTTCTGCCGGGAGATATGGCCGGTGCGCCTGCGCTGCAATTTTTCCCGTGGCCGGAGCTGAACCGCTATTCCGATGCGCAACTGGCGCAGGCGGATAAAAACAGCAATCTGGGTATGCTGCGTGCGCGTTTCGACTATTACTGCCAGCACATCGTGAAAGGTTTTTACAAAGATCACTTTGTGAAATTTGACCGCCAGATTGTGCTGGTCGATTGTCTGCAGCCGCTCAACAGCGGACCGCAGGCATTTAACGATATGCGCCTGGCGCTGACGCAGCTGATGCAAAGTTTCCATTACGGTAAACGCACGCTGTTCCGCCGTCTGTTTAATCCGTGCATCGATAAACTGATGTTCGCCGCCACTAAAGCCGACCATATTACCGGCGATCAGCACGCTAATCTGGTGTCGCTGTTACAGCAACTGGTGCAGGAAGCCTGGCAGAATGCGGCGTTCGAAGGCATCAGTATGGATTGCGCCGGGCTGGCTTCGGTGCAGGCGACGGAAACCGGCATGGTGGAATATCAGGGGCAAAGTCTGCCCGCGCTGAAAGGTCACCGGTTACAGGATGGCGCGCCGCTGACCGTGTTCCCCGGCGAAGTGCCGGCGCGTCTGCCGGGACATGCGTTCTGGCAAAAACAGGGATTCCATTTTGATGAGTTTCGTCCGCGTGAAATGAGCGTGGACACGCCGTTGCCGCACATCCGTCTGGATGCGGTGATGGAGTTTTTACTGGGAGATAAAATGCGATGAGCGAACCGATTAAACCGCGTATCGATTTTGAAACGGAATTAAAAGCCCCTGCTGAACCGGTGATCAAACCGGCGCTGGCGTTTGACGAACAAATTTCAGAGCGCTTTATTGCGGTATCCACCGAAGCAGACGAACAGCAGGAAGAGGGCGAGGCCGAAGCAGTGCTCAACCGTGCGCTGAAACCGCGTCGCAGTTTGTGGGGCAAAATTGTGCGCCTCGGCGTGGCGGTGCTGGGCATCAGCGTGGTAGCACAGGGCGTGCAATGGGTACACGAAGCGTGGATCCAGCAGGACTGGGTGGCGCTTGGTGCCTGCACCGCAGGCGGGCTGATTATTGTCGCCGGTGTCGGTTCCGTTGCGACCGAATGGCGACGCTTGTACCGCCTGCGTCAGCGCGCCGACGAGCGCGATACGGCACGCGAATTAATGCACAGTCATGGATTAGGGCAGGGACGTGTATTCTGCGAAAAACTGGCGGCGCAGGCCGGGCTGGATAACAGCCATCCGGCGCTGCAACGCTGGCAGGCCTCACTGCATGAAACCCAGAATGACCGGGAAGTGGTTGAACTGTATGCCCGTCTGGTTCAGCCGGTTCTCGATGCGCAGGCACGGCGTGAAATCAGTCATTCAGCAGCCGAATCTGCGCTGATGATCGCTGTCAGCCCGCTGGCGCTGGTGGATATGGCCTTCATCGCCTGGCGCAACCTGCGGCTGGTTAACCGTATCGCGGTGCTGTACGGCATCGAACTTGGCTATTACAGCCGTATTCGTTTGTTCCGTCTGGTGCTGCTGAATATGGCATTCGCCGGTGCATCCGAACTGGTGCGTGAAGTGGGCATGGACTGGATGTCGCAGGATCTGGCGGCGCGTCTTTCAGCCCGTGCGGCACAAGGTATCGGTGCCGGCTTGCTGACTGCACGTCTGGGCATCAAAACCATGGAACTCTGCCGTCCGCTGCCGTGGCTGGAAGGCGATAAACCTAAACTCGGTGATTTTCGCCGTGAGCTTGTCGGCAAGCTGAAAAACAGCATGGTGAAAAGCGATAAAGTAAAGGCGGATATTTGACGAAAATGTACCGGGATTATGACTGTGGTGTTTGTCACAAGTCATAATTCCCGGATCAAAATCGGATGTTCAGTTAACAATTATTTATCCGACCAGCCGTATAATTCTTCCGGTAATCCTTTCGGGAAACAAGTTTACCAGCTTTAGATTCGAGAACAGATATTCGTTCTATTTCATATTCGGTCATCCAACCATCCCAAAACTCAGAAATACCTCTATTAATATTGCTCATAGCATGACCGATATCGAATGCCTTAATATCACCATGAGTTCGCAGAATATAAGCCCTAATATAACGATCTTTCAATGGCCTGAGATTAGGCATAACACGTGTTTCCCATACCACATCGGCTTGTTGCCATTGAGGGAGTTTGCGGGCATTGAGAGGCATCTCCCGTTTATATCTTGCCAGGGCTTCTTCATGGGCATCGATATAGGCAATGATGGCATCACGGGTTTCGCCATAATGTTCTGCTGAGATAAATTTTTCTAAAAAATAACATTCCTGCGGATGTAAAATTCCCATTATTCTTTTCCTTTGAATTAATCCGTCACTTCCTTATGAAAAACAGTAACCGGTTTAAATCAAAACCGGTTACTCGCCCAAAAGTCATTCAGCTGTTTATAAAAACGCTGCCCTTATCATCCCGCTCCAGCAGTGACCATAGCGTACGATGAAACTTGCCTTCTTTATCTTCATATTCCGGCAGGGTTTGTCCGTGTTTCACATGAACATAACGCAAACTGCCGTCGATAAAGGTACCCCAGCGGCCGGTGTGCGGGCTGGTTTCGCCGCTGTAAGTTGTGATACGCGCAGGTTCAGCATCTTCGTCCGGCAATAATTCAGGGATGGGTAATTTATCGCTGGCTGCGTCAAAGCGGGCATACCATTTCATGGAGGATTCTTTATTAAACTGATGGTTATCCTCCATTGAATAAAAGTGCAGACTGTTATGACCATCCTGACGTATCGGGCGGATAATTTGATTCACCTTGACTAAAAGTGAAGGTAAGCCTTCGTCATTAATTTCTCCGAGTCCCGGAGGCTGTTGACCGGCTTGTAAAATCAGCCCCTGATTGTAGGACAAGATAGCGATTTCAGGGGTGTCTGCTACCATTCTGTTAACAAAGGGTCTCCCTCCCAGCTTGTCAACCCATTGATTCCCCAGGATCGTGTACCAGCAAGCTCCTTTAATACCTTCAACTGCATCTCCGCCTTCAAGCATACCAATCGAATCTACCATGACACCGGAGAATCGTTGTGCCAGGGAATACTCATAAGGGAACATGCGATGAAACTCGCGAGGAAGGGAGAAAGATATTCCTGCATAACCGCTTTCAACCTCGAATTCGTTACAAAGCCAGAGCAGCCAGTCTTGATAGCGCAGTGAACCATCCTCTTCTTTCAAAAGACTCAAAGGAAAGGTTAGTTTGATAACAGAACGATTATTGTCATTATGAAAAATACGCTTACCCATAATTGATATCGCGTAGTCAGGAGCGAGGTAATCTTCCGTGGAACATGTCAGATACCAGTCAAAAATTTCCTCTGGTGAAGAGTCAATAATCTCCTGTCTCTTTTTGACATAGTTTTTTTCAGTTATTCCAACCCAGCGGCCATTCATTTGTTTCTTCAAAAAAACGCCAAACTCATTATAAAAACGATCTACACATCCGACCATTTTTTGACGCACTTCAGGTGTATGCCCATTGCGAAAAAATACCGTAATGATCAATCCCAGTCCCACCGCCGGGCGTCCATCCTGATAATTGACGGTGGCATCTGCCAGCCAGCGTTCGATATAATTTAAGTCCATTTTAGTTTCCTTATTATTGTGCTGCGACCGCTGCTGTGCCGGCACCCACGGCCAGTACGGAGACCAGCGATTCCCATGCCATAATGGCCAGCCTGATAATCAGTAAAAATGCCGCTACCAGGGCTTCCGGTATGCCTAGCGTTACCACCACCGCACCGATGCCGATGGCAACCAAAATCACCCCCACCGTTTTAGCAACGCTGGTCAGCACCTGTACCCAGTCAATTTGTTTCAGGGTTTCCAGCGTCAGGTCAGTGGCTTTTTGAATGCCCGCCCAGGCGGCTCTGAGTTGTTCATCCGTCCAGAAGGAGAGCTTTTTACCTGTTTTACTTACCCACTGCCAGGTGCCCTCCGCCCGGATGTGAAGCCATGTGCCGCTGTCATTCAGCCAGCCGCCGGTGTATCTGAACATCGCCTGCACCTCCGCCGATAACGCGTCCCATCCTTCGGCAATGCCGTCCATCATGCCTTCACTCAGGTCAGCCACCATACCTTCCGCCGCATGTGTCCAGGGTTCAATGCGTGCAGGCTGCGGCGCACCCGGCGGGCGGGGCAGGAAAATGGGGGGATAAAAGAACATGGGCCAGTATTTGCTGGCGGCTTTACCTGCCACATTAAAGACGTGGTCGGCTTGTTTACCTTCATCGGGGCGACAATCGTGAATTTCTAAAATTGTAAATCGCTCCCTGTCCATGCCAACTATCAACATATAGTCTTCATACTGTCCGCTCCCAAATTTATCCTCAGGGAACTTCACTTCCACCAACCGCTCCAGATTATCCGCATGCATAATGCCTTCACTGTCCGGTCCCGCCAGCCCCGGCCAGCGGTCCTGTTTATTTTTGACAATAATGATATCCGGGCGGCGGTAAATGCCCTTACCTGCTTCAGGGAACGGGTTGAGAGTATGACGCCTTGTTTCCTTCTCCGCTTTCAGCAATGTACTACTCAGATAAGGTCTGGGTGGCGTGGTGCGGATATCAAACGGGACTTCCGCTTTGTAATACCAGTGGTAGTTGCGGGCAATCTCATCCACGCGGATAAGGCCGCTCATCATCAGTTGTTTCAGGCTGATGTTATACAGGCGGCCATTATGGCGGGTCGCGGCGGTCAGCCGGGGAAAACGCATGGCGTATTCGACTTTCAGATGCAGATACTGGCGGCTTTGTTCATTGGGTAAACGTGCCTGTTTCTCCTGCATATCCACCGTGGTTGTTGTGCATTCATAAGGTGCGTTACCACCGGACGGGGTTTCAGGTGCCTGGGGTATATTCACTGTGCTTCCTCCCTGAGTTCAGTTTCCATTTCCAGCGGATCAACCTGACCGATGTAGTAGAGTGTTTCGGTTTGTTGAGGTTTTTGCGTCACGACGTGCAGTTCTACCTCTTCCTGTTTTGAAGAGTAAAACGGCATCGTTTTCCCTTCCCGGTCGGTATAGCCCGTCAGCTTTTTACCCTGCGCACTTTGCAGGCGATAGGGGACGTTGACCAGCGGATCGCCTTCCTTATCCACCAGCTGATAGAGCGCCGAATAGGTAAAGCCCTGTCTCATATCGGGCATTTTCAGTCGCACCGGGTTCGCCACCGTCAGCACCGTGTGCGGCGTTTTCCTGAAATATTCACCGGCCGTGCCGTACTCAATTTTGCCGTCCTGCAGGATGAGATAACTGCCGCCGCCTATCAGCGTGATGCGCTTTTTCGCGCTGAACAGGATGTCGCCGTCCACCGCCGTGAGGCTCAC
>NZ_JABAED010000044.1:0-24620 GCF_023701875.1 Rahnella sp. CG8 | reverse complement strand
TGTGTATTAGAGACAGCCCTGATGAGTTAGAGCCGCTACCACCGTCTCCACCATTTCCCCCATTGGCTCCATTCTGTCCGCCGTTCCCCCCATTTCCTCCATTAGATCCATCTCCGCTCCCTGCATTTCCTCCATTTCCTCCATTTCCTCCATTCGGACCGTTACCCCCGTTGCCACCATTTCCACCATCAGCAGTAAGAATCACTCCTGAATTATTGGGTGGCTTTTGGTCTGATTTATAATCTATGGGATAAGTTTTATCAGAACCGTTCTGACCATTAATGCCATTGTGTCCATCAACTCCATTTCTTCCGGGTGAATTATTTTTGTTACCACCATTTTCTCCGTTACCACCATTGCCTCCATTAACACCACCGTCTCCACCTCGACCTCCAGAAGAATTATTACCACTACCGCCATCACCACCTTTACCTCCATTAGCGTCGCCATTCACTGATGGTGAGTTGTTATAGTGTTTATTATGTTTATGATAGTGAGAATGAATGTATTCACTCGAAAAACTACGTAGCGGCAGTAGGGCAATGATAAAAATTGTTGAGCCAGCTAATAAGCTGAGTGTTTTTTTTATTTTCACTTTAACCTCCAAATTTAAAGGCCTGATTTACAGGCCTTTATATTTTCATTCAAGCATGGTTTGAATATCAAGCGCCGCCATCGCCACCGCCGTCGCCGTCACCATTTCCGTCACCATTTCCTGTGCCGTTGTTATTACCACTATCATTACCGCTGTTATTACCGCCGTCCCCCCCACGTGCGCCAGGAGAATTGTCACCGCTTCCTCCGTCTCCTCCGGGACCACCATTAGCATCCCCAACCTTTAAAAAAGAGTTGTGGGTGTTATGAGGGGCTGTTGTTAGGAAATCAAGATGAAGTGGTTCAGCTGCTCTGGATAACCCAGCAAAAGCTAATAATAACAGTGCTGCAATTCTACTTACTTTCATAATTAAAACCTCATTGGTAATTTTTGGGTTTACTTATTCATGGTAAAAGAACGCAAAAGAACATTGCTTTTTTAATGTAGCAATCAATTAAGTAATTTCTTTTTATTAATGTAAAAGATTGTTTCTCTGAGATTAAATCGATTAATTAATGCACTTTATTTTTTGAATTGTGTTTAATATTGGTTTACATTAAATGTTGACTTAATGGTTTTATTTGTTTTTGAAGAGAATATGTTTGTGTTCTTATGTTATATAAAAACTTTCGACTTTCAGTACGTAATAAATATGTAACGACCTTATGATTACACGGCCTTTGGGGCTAAATCGAACTTTTGGCTGCAATCAGGATCAGATCACCACATCCCTGACCCTGTAGTGGTTGGGCTTCAGACCACTCTATGGCCACTCCCATTTTTGCAACACCGATTGTGATGATAAGTTGGCTTGCTTGAATCTATCCGGTGTCTGAATGGAATTTTATTTCCGCGCCTCTCGGAGCTAAAAAAGCTGGGATGAAAGCCATTTGGCTTAGAGGATTTCATGAGTGGCCTGGAAACTGTGTTAGTCCAGAATGTTCAGTAAGTTCTCTTAATCAGCTTACTACCCTGCTTACGCAACGATGAGTCGACCTGCCCCACATTGAATAGCACTACAAGTCATTAAACGTCCTCTCCTGGCACACAGCAGACAAACACGTGACGCTGAAGGTCTGCTGTGTGCCAAAAGCGGACATGGCTAACAACACGGTACGTTAAATGGGGAGCAGATCAGCTCCACTGTGTATGCAACAGCGGGGCCTTCTTTGGCATTCAGAAAATGGCGACGGTGCTCAACTAACTTCTGGAACAATCTAATACCCGGGAAAAGGTTCCCCATTCTGTGCACATCCACCTCATCAGTTGCAGACATCATATTTCTGATGAGGTGTTAGGCATCTTTAGGCCACTCCACTTTTTACGTTATGTCGCAGTGCTACATCTTAGAACGAAGTACGACGATAGTGTCGGTATTCCGGTTGCCAGAAGTTCGCCTCAATGGATTTGTTGAGCACTTCATCTGAGACCTGCTCCGCCAGACCCTGCGACATGGCGCACTTAGCCACCATTTTGGCGATATGGCGAGAAACCTGATGGATCTCTGCCAGATCCGGTAACAGCGCGCCGTCTTCCCCGTTAACCAGCGGTGAGCAATCCGCCAGGGCTCGACTGGCTGACATCAGCATGGCATCGGTTACCCGTCTGGCACCAGAGGCGATGACGCCCAGCCCTATCCCTGGGAAAATGTAAGAGTTGTTGCACTGGGCGATGACATAGCGCTTGCCCTTGTATTCCACCGGTGCAAACGGGCTGCCGGTCGCCACCAACACCTGGCCATCAGTCCAGCGAATGAGATCCGCAGGAGTTGCTTCCACCCGCGAGGTGGGGTTAGAGAGCGGGAAGATGATAGGCCGGGCACGGTGCTTGTGCATGATCTTCACCACCTCCTCGCTAAACAATCCCGGCTGGCCAGAGACACCGATCAGGATATCCGGGCGACCATGCTCCATCACCTCCAGCAGGGATATACTGTCCCCCACCGGCCAGTCCGCGATGCTCTCCACCGGTTGACAGAGGCGGCGCTGGAAGTCGAGCTGGTTCGGGTGCTTGTCGGTGATGAGGCCGCATCTGTCGACCATGAAGACCCGGCTACGCGCCTGTGCATCCGTCAACCCTTCCGCTTTCATCTGTGCCACTATCTGTTCGGCGATGCCGCAACCCGCACTGCCCGCGCCAAGGAAGGCGACGCGCTTTTCGGAAATCTGGGTTCCAGAGGCTTTGCAGGCGGCAAGCAGGCTACCTAACGCAACCGCGGCAGTGCCCTGAATATCATCGTTGAAACAGCATAGCTCGTCTTTGTAGCGATTGAGCAGCGGCATCGCATTACCCTGGGCAAAGTCTTCGAACTGCAACAGGATATTAGGCCAGCGGTGTTTGGCGGCCTGGATGAAGGCGTTGACAAATTCATCATACTGTTCGCCACTGATGCGCGGATGGCGCCACCCCATGTAAAAGGGATCATCGAGCAACTGCTGGTTGTTGGTGCCCACGTCCAGTACAACCGGCAGGCAGTAGGCTGGCGAGATACCGCCACAGGCGGTGTAGAGTGATAGTTTGCCAATGGGAATGCCCATACCACCTATCCCCTGGTCACCCAGACCCAGGATCCGCTCGCCATCGGTGAGCACAATAACCTTGACGTTCTGCTTGGTGGCGTTTTGCAGCATGTCATCAATCCGATCCTTGTCCGGATAGGAGATAAACAGACCGCGGGCACGGCGGTAAATATTGGAGAACTCCTCACAGGCCTTACCCACCGTCGGAGTATAAATAATCGGCATCATCTCGGTCAGATGGCTGTTTATTAACCGGTAAAACAGAGTCTCGTTAGTATCCTGGATGTTGCGGAGGTAGATATGTTTGTTCAGGTCGTTACCAAAGACCCTGAACTGACGGTAGGCGCGCTCGACCTGCTCTTCAATGGATTCGATATTCTGGGGCAAAAGACCTTCAAGGTTGAAGCTGCTGCGCTCCTCACTGGTGAAGGCACTGCCTTTATTGAGAAGCGGAATTTCCAGCAAAACGGGTCCGCCGTGAGGGATATAAAGGGGACGTTGCTGATTGTTTTCTTCGAGCATAGGATTGTACCTTGATTTTTTTCAGCAGCATTAAAATAAGCGCCACCGCAGCGGCGCTTTATATTTTAATAATGACCGATCACTGAGTGAGCAGAAACCCGGTTTACCAGACGGCCTATTTTGTCAATTTCCACTTCAATCAAATCGCCTTCTTTCATAAATAATGGCGGGGTGCGTTTTTTCCCAACCCCACCAGGTGAACCCGTGATAATGACATCACCGGCTTCGAGTGGGCTAAAGCGGGAAATATATTCAATTAATTTAGCAACGGTATTTACCATGCTTTGAGTGGAATCATTCTGCACACGATTTCCGTTCAGCCAGGTACCAATTTCCAAATCCTGCGGATCGGTAATTTCATCACTCGTCACCATCCACGGGCCAAACGCACCCGTGTTGCGCCAGTTTTTGCCGGACGTGAACCAGGAGTATTGCATGTCGCGAACCGAGCCATCCATAAAACAGCTGTAGCCGGCAACGTGCTGCAAAGCCTCTTCCCGTGTGACGTTGTCGGTACGCTTGCCAATCACCACGGCCAGCTCACCTTCATAATCAAATTCATTACTGCTCTCGGGTTTATAGAGCGCTTCACCATGTGCACAGAGTGAATCAGGGAAACGAATAAACAACGTTGGCGCATCAATAGTCTGCTCAAACTCAATGCGCTTTTCCATGTAATTCATGCCGACACAGAATATCTTGCTCGGGTTTTCAATCACCGGAAGAAAACGAATTTCACTCACATGGAAATCCGGTTCCCCTTTTTTCATATGTGTCAGTTCATTCAGTGCATTACCGGCAATTGCTGATTTCAAATCAGGGAAATAGGCAGACAGGAGTTTGCCAAAATCATAAACCTGGTCGCCTTCAACATGTCCCCAAGTTTTTTTACCGGAACTCGGATTGATGAAACTTAATAACTTCATAATTTATTCCTGTAACAACACGTTTGCTGCCATTATCATTTGATGAATTTAATCTGCTGATTTATTTCTTCTATAATAGAAATTTTTCGGGCGTTGTAGACTTTCTTATTATCTTCAATCAAATTATTCCCCTCGGTATCAATGGAAATAATCAGCGGCCCGAACTCTTTTACCCGGGTAACCCATAAGGTTTCTGGCATCCCCAGATCACGCCATTGGGCATCTTCTATTTTTTCGACACAGGTTGCCGCCAGAACCCCGCAGCCGCCAGGGAAGATGGCATGCACGGCTTTAAAACGGCGACATCCTTCTTCGGTATTCGGCCCCATTCCGCCTTTCCCGACAATCAGTTTCACACCGGTTTGCTCGATGAACTCTTTTTCGAACTTCTCCATACGCATACTGGTTGTTGGACCGATAGAGATCATTTCGAATTCATTTTCACCCTTTTCCACCACGATAGGTCCGGCATGGAAAATCGCCAGCCCTTTCAGGTCAACAGGGAGTTCACGTCCCAGTTCAATCAGACGACGGTGAGCAACGTCGCGACAGGTCACTAATGTTCCGGTCAGGTACACCACATCACCGGTTCTGAGTGACAGTAAATCTTCATCTTTGATTGGCGTGGTCAGGATCTTTTTCATAGTACAACATCCTTGTGGGACAGAATTTCATAGGAGAGATCAGCAGCAAAACGGATTGCACCACGACGGTGCGCCCAGCAGCCCGTCGACACGGCGACACCAATGGTGGAAGGATGGCGAGCCGAGGACTCAATATTGACCCCCATCACCGACGCATTCCCGCCCAGACCTTGTGGACCAAGTCCAACCCTGTTCAGCCCATCTTCCAGCAACCTTTCCATTTTTGCCGCATCCAAGTTTGGGTGCTGTGAATCTACCGGGCGTAAAATAGCTTTTTTAGACAGACGCGCAGCCGTTTCGACTGAGGTTGAAACGCCCACACCAACCAGCAGCGGCGGGCACGCATTGACCCCATAAGAGGTGATCACATCAAAAACAAACTGGTTTACGCCTTCATACCCTTGGCCTGGCATCAGCACCTTTGCTGCACCGGGTAATGAGCAACCTCCACCGGCCATATACACTTCAATGGTACAGTGGTCATCATCAGGAATAATTTCCCAGTCCAGCCAAGGGATCCGCGAGCCGGTGTTGGTGCCTGTATTTTTTTCGATAAAGGTTTCCACTGCGTTATGGCGCAAAGGTGCTCTTTTGGTAGCCTCCAGCGTGGCGTTTTTTAACACTTCCTCCAGTTTCCCTAGGTAAGGGAAATTAGCACCCGTGGTAATGAAATACTGGATAACGCCCGTATCCTGGCAGCAGGGACGATCTAACTCATCCGCTCTTTTCTGGTTTTCTACCATCGATTCATACACAACTTTAGCCAGTTCGGCGTCTTCATTAGCGCGCAGTTCTTCCAGTTTTTTAATAACGTCAGTCGGCAAACGTTTTCCGATATAACCAGTGAACCGGGCCATGACATCCTGTAACAGGGATATATCTTTCTGATCGCTCACAATGAAACTCCTTTTAATAAATTCAATTAATCACGTTATGAACAGGCAATTTTTTTTCTAATTTACGTCGCTTGAATTCAATGGATAGTGTCAGTAGCGCGGAAATAACCAGCATTCCAGCTATGAAATAAAGCGCGTAACTGAAGTCACCTGTTGTTTCTTTCAGCCAACCGATCATTGCTGGGCCAACAAAACCACCCAAATTACCGATTGCATTTATTGCTCCAAGCCCTGCGGCTGCGGCTGGGCCAGAAAGAAATAGTGATGGAATACTCCACAGCGGTGGCTTGCAAGAAGAGATACCCATATTTGCCATGACCAACGCTAAAATAGCGAGAGGGAATGAGTGAGCAACTCCAGCTAATACAAATCCAACACACGCCAGGGAGCAAGCACCCACAACATGCCAGGTTCTTTCTTTGGTTTTATCAGAATGTCTGGCCCAAAGAATCATAGCAATCGCAGCAAATGCAGGTGGAATGGCATTAACTAATCCAACTTGCATCATGCTTAGGCCAAAGGTTTTTATAAATTGTGGTGACCATATATTAAGAGAATACAAGCCGGCTGATGTTCCAAAATAGACAACGGCCAGCGTCATCACACGAATATCTGTCAACCCTTTCCAGATGCTCGTCTTAACGGTTGTATTTTGGTTTTGTTTTTCTGCAGCTAGAGTATCTACCAGCCATTTCGTTTCCGGTTCAGTCAGCCATTTATTTTTTTCTGGACGATCATTCACATAGAACAATGTGAATATACCGACTACACCGGCTGCTATGGTGCAGAAAAGGAACATTAACTGCCAGCCTTTATATCCAAATGCGCCATCCAAAGTTAAAATAGTTCCCGCTAAAGGTGACCCCAACACTGCAGATAATGGCGCCGCGGCCATAAATACGGCAATCATTTGTGCACGACGTTTAATAGGGAACCAGGTGCTGAGATAAAGGATAATCCCTGAAAAGGAGCCTGCTTCTGCAACACCCAACAAGAACCGGAGAACATAAAATTCCGTAGCCGTTTCGACATTCGTCATAAAGTACGTAATGACTGACCAGCTCAACAGGATTCTTGCTAACCAGATGCGTGGTCCAACTTTTTGCAGAATAATATTTGATGGGACATCAGTTAAGAAATAACCAAGGAAAAAAAGTCCTGCGCCAAGACCAAAGACGGCATCAGAAAAGCCAAGTTCCTGGTTCATCGTCATCGCAGCAAAGCCAATATTAATCCTGTCAAAAAAGCCAATAAAATAAACCAGCATTACATATGGCATTATTCTCCATGTTATTTTTTTGAGGGCAGATAGTTCTATTGAGTTAGTCATGGCACACCTTCCAGTATTATTAATTAATAATGACTTGCGTTATGTCACACTTACATTTAGATGCAGGGTGTGGCATCAAATATGCGCTGGGCCAATGACAGGATCATCCCACTGTGATTATATAAAAAAATGCAATACTGACTGTAGAGTGCCGTTTCCTATGAAAAGTACAACACGGATCAAAAATATGGATATTAAAATGAGATCGGCAGCATGTTTTTAACCTAAAGCCCATTGAAAGTTAAAAAATAAGATTGAGTGATATCCCTTATATTTGTGAAGTACTTCAAATATTGATACATAAGTTACAAAGATGTCCTCATGTTGCTTATGAAGGGATGACTAAAATCGTGTTGTGTCAGTCAAAGAGGGAGCAACTGGAGGATGATAAGGCGCCATCATGAAGGCGCTTTTTTTAATATTGCCTTGAGATACGTCCAAGTTCCTGCATGACGATGACCATCATGTTATCGCGAGTTTCATCACGGGAATCCTTAACCCAGACAGCAGAAATCGGTAATTTTTTTCTTATGCTGACGTATTCTTTCGCCAGTGGAATGAACTTCACACTCGGGACCGACATACGACTGACCCAGCGCGGCATAATAGCAGCCCCCAATTCGGCGGCAACCATATTAATAATGGTCTGCTTTTCATCAGAAATTTTTATTAACTGTGGCTTAAAATCAACATCATTAAATAAATCCATAGTTAAATCATAGCTGTGGGGGCGGACTTTTCTTTCAGGAACGATCATTGGAATGTTAATAAGATCGTCAGCATGTATTTCATTCTTCTGCGCAAGAGGATGTTGTTCATATATTGCCAGAACGACATCTTCATAAAACAGGAATTTATTTTCCAGTTCGCTATCCATTTTTTCCGGTGGACGAACAAATATTAAATCCAGACGTCCTGATTTCAGCTTGGGTAACAGTTTTGATGTTTTGTCTTCCATTATTTGAATTTCAACGTCTGGCCATTTTTCACGGAATATATGCAGGAGCAGAGGGATTAAACTGATTGCAGCACTGTCGATGGCACCAATACGTAAACGTCCGGAATTCTGCCGGGCAAGTTTCTGAAAACGTAGCTGGAGTTGATCGGCTCTCAAGACAATTTCTCGTGCTTCTTCAAGGAATAGTGCTCCGTGAGCGGTCAGGGCCACGTTGCGGGTGGAACGAGACAACAACCTTGTGCCGAGGCTGGCTTCGAGCAATTTGATATAACGCCCGAGTGCAGACGGATGCATCTCCAGCTTCTGTGAGGCATGCCCGAAATGCAGTTCATCTGCGACGGTAATGAAGCATCGAAGCTGTGTAAGTTCCATTAATTCCCCCCAAAGATTATATCATTTTTTTGTATAAACCGATGCTGATGATACTAATTACTTTTTATGGATAATGATAGTTGTTCTCTATGAGTTATTAATGACACCCACCGAAACTGTGACAGAGATTTAATAATAGCACCGACGGATGGCACAACATTTTTTGTCAAAATATAACTTATTTAAAATACACAAAATAATCAGACTTAGGAGTCTTACCATGCGTAACTACAAAATTGCGGCTATTCCTGCTGATGGTATTGGTACTGAAGTGATTGCCGCAGGCGTAAGTGTTTTAGAAACCCTGCAAAAAAAATTGGGCGATGTCACTTTCCAGATTGAGCATTTTGACTGGGGTTCTGATTATTATAAAAAAAATGGTGTGATGATGCCGGAGAACGGCCTGGAAACACTGAGAAAATTTGATGCGATTTATTTTGGTGCCGTAGGTGCGCCGGACGTTCCGGACCATATCACTTTATGGGGTTTGCGCCTTCCAATCTGCCAGGGCTTTGATCAGTATGCAAACGTCCGTCCGACTAGAATTCTTCCGGGTATTGAGTCTCCTCTGCGTAATGCTGGCCCGGGTGATCTCGACTGGGTGATTGTTCGTGAAAACTCAGAAGGTGAGTATTCTGGTATTGGTGGCCGTGCACATCGCGGATTACCGGAAGAAGTGGGCACCGAAGTCTCAATCTTCACCCGCGTCGGGGTTACCCGCATCATGCGCTATGCCTTCAAACTTGCGCAGTCACGTCCGCGTAAACTACTGACCGTTGTGACGAAATCCAATGCTCAGCGCCATGGTATGGTGATGTGGGATGAAATCGCGGCTGAAGTGTCGAAAGAGTTCCCAGATGTGGTGTGGGACAAAATGTTGGTTGATGCCATGACGCATCGCATGACATTGCATCCAAAAACCCTTGATACCATTGTCGCTACAAATCTGCATGCTGACATTTTGTCCGATCTCGCCGGCGCGTTAGCGGGCAGCCTGGGTGTTGCGCCTACAGCCAATATCGATCCTGAACGCCGCTTCCCGTCAATGTTCGAGCCAATTCACGGTTCTGCATTTGATATCACCGGTAAAGGTATTGCCAATCCGGTCGCAACTTTCTGGACTGCTGCACAAATGCTTGATCATCTGGGTGAACACGAAGCTTCACAACGTCTGATGCAGGCAATAGAGGAAGTTTGTTCTGCCGGTATTAAAACGCCAGACGTGGGTGGGAAAGCGACAACACAAGATGTTACCGACGCGGTTATCTCTGCCATTATGAAAGCTTGAGGTACAGAGGATGAAGATGGCAACGTGGACTGACGAAAAGGCACGAGGTGCATTGCTTGAGATGTTCAATGCTGCGGTGAGAAGTGCCGATCCTCATGTGAATTTATCTGCTGCGTTGCCAGAACCACCCAAGGGGCGATGCATTGTGGTGGGGGCCGGTAAGGCTTCCGGCGCAATGGCAGCAGCAGTGGAATCAGCATGGTCAGATGTGCCGATTTCTGGTGTGGTTGTCACCCGTTATGGGCATGCCGTAGCAACGCAACACATTCGTATTATAGAAGCCGCACATCCTGTTTCTGATTCGATGAGTGAAGTGGCTTCGATGCTTATCCTGGACGCTGTAAAAAATCTGACGCCAGATGATTTGGTGATCGCCCTGATTTCAGGTGGTGGCTCTGCTTTGATGGCGTTGCCGCGTAATGGTATTACGCTGTCCGAAAAACAGGCCGTCAATAAAGCGTTATTACGAAGCGGTGCTACCATTCAGGAAATGAACACCGTACGGAAGCATTTATCTGATATTAAAGGGGGAAGGCTGGCATATGCCGCGCTTCCCGCGAAGGTTGTAACCTTAGTTATCAGTGATGTTCCAGGTGACCAGCCTGCGTATATTGCCTCTGGACCAACGGTACCCGATCAGAGCAGCTATGAGCAGGCTTTAGAGATTCTAAGACGCTATTCCATTGAATTGCCGGTGTCTGTGGCGCATGTGCTGAGAGAAGAACGCCATGCCGTGAGTGAAAGGGACATTGAGACTGATGTGCGGATGATTGCGACACCGGCCAAAGCGCTACATTCCGCAGCTGAAGTTGCCCGTCGGATGGGGATTACACCTATCATTCTCGGCGATTCACTTGAAGGTGAAAGTGCGCAACTGGGCATTGTGATGGCTGGAATAGCGCGTTCTGTTAAATATCACGGACAACCTGTAACGGCACCTGCGGTATTGCTGTCCGGTGGTGAAACGACGGTCACAATTGGGTCAGGCGTTGCGAAGCAGGGTGGCCGAAATACTGAGTTCCTGCTGAGCCTTGCGAATGCATTGGCAGGTGAAGAACATATTTGGGCTCTCGCCGGAGATAGTGATGGAATCGACGGAACAGAGGATGCGGCCGGTGCGTTTGTCAGCCCGAGCACGCTTGCCCGTGCAATTGAAAGAGGTCTAAGCGGGAAAAATATGCTGGCTGAACACGACAGCTACACTTTCTTCGCAGGAATCAATGACCTTATTAAAACGGGGCCAACATTGACGAATGTTAATGATATACGTGCAATTTTAATTGGTTAAGCAAAGCAGAATTGTGAACCTCGTCGAAGCCCGCTAAATGTTCAAACCGGGGAATAGAATTATTCCTGCACAATCGGCATGACCAGCCCTGATATAGGTTGGCACTTACCAGCCTGTAAAATGCCTGATGAACTGCATCGGGCGTTTTGTATTTCAGCGACGGTTTAACCAATTTTCTTGCCCGTTCAAGAGTGTAGTTATGCAGTGGACGCCCTTGCTAAAGTAGCCAATGCAATACTTTTGCTGACTACATTAATCTGGGAGAAACATCACATGAAAATGATCAGAGTTGTTAGTATCGATATCACCAAAACTTTTCTTCTGGTTCGTTTGGTGGCCAATCGACATTACCAATATGATCTGACGTGCACACTATTTATTAATGCAACAGGATGTTAACTACGTCAGCTAAGTATCCCTGTAATCCTAACCAATCACTTTTAGATATCTTCCAACAAACTGATTATGTCAGTGTTAGGCTAATGTCTGCTGATCGCTCTCAGCAGACCTTCAGCGTCACGTGTTTGTCTGCTGGTCAGGAGCGGACGTCACCAACAATTGAGTGTGCTACTCATAAGGGAGCAGATCAGACTGCTGTTGAAGTGAGACTGACGAGTACGATGTCGTCTAGTGATACGAAGTGTTCATGTATGCTTCTCGCTCAAACGGGCCTGTCATCCCTGCTTAAGAAACAGGCTTAACGTAGGATATTTTTCGTTTTCAAAACGGCCCTCTATCTTGCTTTTTTCATAGCTGGAAGATTTCATATTCACAACACGGACGTTATGGCAAATTCGAGCGATGGAAAACGATAAATAATGAGTGAATGCACGGATGGAAATTGCGATATGTTGTGTTGCAGATGTGCCGGAACTAGCCAGTCTTTTTGTCGAAATGGAGAATTATTACTTTGGTCACGGCGTTGTCAGCTATGACGATATGAGTACTTATCTTGCAGACAAAGTATTCTCCACCTACTCAGGCGTGACTGTTGTCGGCGCTCGTAAAAACGGGGTGCTTGTGGGGTTTGCGACTTTTACGTTGATGTTCCCTGCGCCGCTTTGCTCCGGCCAGGCGTTTATGAAAGAGCTCTTTACATCAGAGATTGCGCGAGGTCAGGGGGTCGGTAAATCGTTGATTCGGTTTATCGCAAACTTTGCTATTAAACACGGTTGTTCACGCCTCGACTGGACGGCGGAGAAATCCAATCCCAAAGCGGGGGCGTTTTATTTGTCCCTTGGCGCCGCTCTAATTGAGGAAAAACAGTACTTTCGGTTGGAGGGGGAGGGCCTCGAAAAGTTTGTTTCACGTGTTGAGTGATCATCAAAATAGAGCAGATCTGATGGTGACATATGGACATAGGAAAAAGCAAAGTATGCTACGACAATCATGAGGTGCAATTACTTGATTATTATATAATAACAACATTCTTCGTTGCATAAATCTCTGTTACTGCCGTGCAGGCAGCTCAATTTAACCAGGAGGATTTATGCCAGTTACTGTTAATGAATGGATGTTGAAATATGAAGCTATTGTGCTGAACCGGCTTGCTGTGGGCGAAATCAAGCCTAAAACATGGGGGGACTATAAACGGCTCATCCGCTTTTGTTCTGCAACGTGGGGGGTGAAACCTCTGAACGCGCTGTCTATTTCAGAGATAACCGCAGAAATAAAACAAAAAGCCGACACCGCGCCTTTTGCCGCCCGGCGGTTAAGGATAAATCTTTCCAATATGTTTTTAGAAGCACAACGAGAGGGCGAAATACCACCAGGACACAATCCTGCTTTACTGTCCCGCCCGCTGCTGACCACGGTTAAGACCGAGCGCCTTCTCTTTAACGAGTGGCTACTGATATTTAAAGCGGCAAGCTATTGTGCGCCTGACTATTTCCAGCGAGCCATGCTGTTAGCCATTGTGACCGGTCAGCGGAGAGCGGACATCGGCAAAATGCATTCGAGCCATGTCCGGGATGGGTACCTGCATATTGATCAGCAGAAAACGGCGGAGCGCATAGCCCTGCCTCTGACGTTAAGGCTGGCGTCATTGGGCTGCACGCTGGGTGAAGTCGTGGACATGTGTCCCAGTAACGGCTGGCTGATCCAGCATAAAGGCAAGCCGGTTCACCTGTGGTCTCTGACGCGCTGGTTTCAAAAATGCAGAGAATCGGCAGGCATAGAAGCCGCTGGCGGAAAAATGCCGCCTAGCTTCCGGGAGCAGCGCTCTCTTTCGGAAAGGCTGTATCGTGAACAGGGGGTGGATACGCGTACATTGCTTGGTCATAAGTATCAGCAAATGACAGACGGGTATAATGATATTCGCGGTAAAGATTACCGGAGATTGAAAATCTGAACCTGTGAGCATAGGCGGGATTACCTGCCTATGCTTCTAATCAGATCCACTGCACCTTCCAATAACCGTATCCCTGACGTTTTCAGTGAAGTTCTAATTACACCAGGGGTGAAGGTATATTTTGGATCAACTCGGCGCCGTTATTGCGAATATTGCCGACTGATTTGGATACGGGGTGCCAGGCGAATTCATCCGCTGATACTGCCCCTTCTGTAAGCAAGGCCAGTGCCGTGGAGGAAGCAATATCCGGATTTAACCATTGGTTCGCTTCAGCAGCGCCGAGAACCAGCGGTCGGCGGTCATGAATATCCACCAGTCCCTTATTACTCTGCGCGGTGACGATGACAAAACCATCGTCATCTGGGGTTTCTAATGCATCGGGGTGATAGCGCGAGATAGCTGCAAAAAACAGCGGCGCGTGGGACCGGTGATAAATGAAATAAGGTTGTTTTATCTTTGGGTCAGAAGGCGATTTTCTCCATTCATACCAGCCGTCAGCCATCACCAGCGCGCGTCCATGTTCAAACAAAGGCTTGAACATGCGGCTGGTGGCCACGGTTTCTACCCGCGCATTGATCATCGGCTGCCGCCTGGCTTCTTTTGCCCAGGCGGGCTGATATCCCCACAGCACCGGAGCGAGGTAGAGTTTATCCTCACGCTGATTAATGAGCAGAACACGGGTGCCCGGAGCGACGTTATACCGATCGATAGGCACCTCATCGATGGCCAAGGCGAGCTCAACGTCGGGGTTCAGGGCATCTATATAATGCGAACGAGGTTCGTGTTGCGTAAAGCGTCCACACATTTTCATACCTCCGCCAGATGTAGAGTATAGACAGCTGAGAAAAGCACGATGAGCATTTTTACCCAAGACTGCCCAAATGCCCCCTGAGAGGACTCACGCCATACTTTGTTGTGCCATCGCCGACACGATTGGTACGCGTTGAGGCTATTCATTCTGAAGAATATTGTCTTATTACTGTGAATACACACAGTAATAATCTTAATCTTCCAGGAGAAATTTATATGTCTGATACAGATCCAACGAACTCCGGTCCAGGCTGGGGTGATCATGATACTCCATACGGCCCCATTCATAGTTATACCGACCCCGGCACGGTAACCGCTGGTGGTAATGCAGGTAAGCAGACCAATATTGGCCCCCAAACGACTATTAATATCCCAACAGCCAAAAGCTATAATGGGGTGTATATGTCAATGTGTGTAACAAATCTGAAAAATCACGAGGGCTTTGTTAATAATATTTATGCTGACGGAGATGGTAATCCTACGGTAGGGATCGGTCACTTACTGGCAAATATTGATGCTGCTTTAGCTCTACCTTTTAGAAATACTTATCATCAATCCTTAGGTCATGGTGACAGCAATAATATTGAACAAGCTGCAACGGTCGAGCAGATCAAAAACAGTTATAACCAGGTAAAGGGGAATCCAAAAGCCAGAGCATCTGTTCATTTGACTAACGATTATTCAATCAGCCTTTGTATCAAGGATGTTCAGGTTACTGAAACAGGACTTCGCAACCTATATAGTGGTTTTGATGCATTCCCCAATAGTGCAAAAACGGCACTGATTGATATGGGATTTAATCTCGGTTTACTAAGGTTGAGCCGAGTATTTACAAAATTTAACGCGGCGGTTAATCGGAAAGATTGGGCAGCAGCAGCGGAGGAATCTCATCGCACGAAAATTCAGGAGAGTCGTAATGTGGATACACGAAATCAGCTTATAGCTGCATCACAAGGTAAGTAAAAGCCCACATTAATAACAAGGTGGGCTACATAAAATAAGAATAAAAATTAATGTTTATTTTAGAGGGCTGTTAACGTCGATTTTATTAACGTCCCAAACCGGCGAGGTTTGAGATATGACCTGATAACTCGTAAAGTCCCAAACATCCTCTGGGTTTTTAAAGCTCGCCAGTGTGAGGAATAGATGCACAGTACCTTTTTGATCGACATAATTATGAGTGGTAAAAGGGAAGTAACCCACTTTATTTGTTTTTGAAATGTACGCCCCATTATCTGTCATGCTCCAGTCCGTCGCCGTATCATTGATAGTTTTGGCTTTTATATCAACAGTGTTCAACGTTTTCATGGCGAGTTCAGCAGGAAAATGCTCGACAATATCCTTGATACTTACGGGCTGTGTCGTTGCGCTAACGTCTTGCCACCCCTTCGCTGTAGAGTAAGCTTTCATGAAGCATTCGTCTAAGATTCGGGTTGCCTCACCTAACTCCTGAGGATCGCGACCTGGATATCCAACAATTTTTTTCCCTGCCTTACGCAAGGTGACATATTCATCACACGTTTTTACTTGTACCTTACTGCCATCGTTAAGTTTTAATAAAACGGTTGCATTATTAAGTTCTAACACATCATCAGTTTTGCTTTCCTTGCTGACGGCATTGCTAGATATAATTATCGCCACTAATGTGAGTAATGTTTTAATCTTCATATTTTCTCTTTAAACATCAAGTTTAAAATTGAATACCGGTATTTGTCATGTGAGCGCAGAAATTAATGACACATTGGGCATGTGTACAATAATTCTTCATGTCAGTGTAGACGTAATTTCTCTTACTTTTCAAGACTTGCTTTGAGTACTTATCGGTTAACTCTTTGCTAGTGCTGCCCTTAGGGAACGTTCGTTCATGGCTGAAAAATCCGGATTTTTTACCAAGCTGAATAAAGCCGTTTCCCCGGATGAAGATTTAAAACCAAAGTGTGCAATTCCTTTAAGTGGGCGGCATTAGGGTCTGGGTCTCATCACTCGTTTTCACACCTTCCAGATTCAGCATGACCCCGTACAAATGGTTGGTAAAGCGCTTGTCTACTTCTTGTGGCCAGCGTGGCGGATCGGTTTGTAACGTTCCCAACGTGCGCATCCCTTTATGCTGCTCGGCTTTACGCTCGCAGTACTCATCATCGGTGTATCCCATCGTCTCAATGATCACGCTATGCTCCCGGCCATCTGGCGTTATGGCCTGAATGATAAAATCAGGCAGCACAAAGCCTTTGTCTCCCTCTACGTCCACCTCAATATCAAACAGGGGTTTCACCAGAGTAAGGTCGCCCGCTTTGCCTTTGAGCCATCTGGCCACTTCTGCTATCCCTTCCAGCGTTTGCCGCTCCAGCCCGCTGTCTACCGGTACCGGACAGGTACGCCGAAACAGAGCGTGCGCATACCCTTCACTGCATATGACCGTACCCTCAGCCCCGCGCCGGAAGGCCAGGATCACCCAGTAAGGCGGCCTCACGCCTTCCTGCGACTCTCCGTTGATGCTTACACCTTTCTCCGGGGCGAACATTCGTTCACCGCCGTTCCAGGCAAAGGTTGCGTGCTCACGGCTGACCAGGTCCGACATGAATATTTGATAAAAAACCCGGGCTTTGCCAGCAGGCCAGTTTGCGTCTGGGCACTCCAGTGCCAGCATCAGCCTTTCCTGAGCAGCTTCGCCCATCGCCGGCTGAAACCGTATGATTTCCGAAAGCCGGCGGCCGCGGATAAACTCCTGGGCATCCGCCGAGGCTGCCAGGGCGTCAAGCCAGGTTCTGGCCGTCTTGTTAGGCAGCGGGCCGACCGGGCTGAAGGTGTTCAGTCCCGCATCCTCGATGAGCGTCAGGAGGAGGCGCGCAAGGCGGGGGCGGCGTTTGCGTCGGGTTCGGTCATCGCCTGCCGTCACCGGCTTGCCCGACGCTTTAATGATCGTTTCCGACTCGTCGGCGGGTAAAAAATCCCGGTAATTGAGGCGTTTGCTGCCAGCGGCTTTCCGGGTTCCTGAACGGGTGGCATCCTCATCGCCTTTAAAGACCCGGAACATCGGACAGGACGGATCATGACTGTGACCAAATCCTGACAGGAACAGCGTCTGGGTTTCAGACATCAGCTTGGCACTGTTGAGCGCGGGCGTGTCGCCGGCGATGCAGCTGCACTGCAGCCAGAGTTCACTCTCACGCATTTCAAGGATAACGTGTTCCGCCAATGCACGATCCTGCGCATTGCGCGCCTGCTTGTGGCCGAAGATATTTTTAACAGCAGTTTCTTCTTCCTCTGTTAGCCAGCGTTTCAGGGCACCCCGTGGAGCTTTTTTTCTAATGAGCTTCATGACCATGTTTATCTCCTGTTCCTGCACCACGGCTTTAAAACACACTTTAGCGATGCGGGGTTTTGGTGAGCATCTCTTTTACTGCATAACGAAGCTAGATAAGAGCTCCAGAGGAGAGGAAAGCCTGTACTGGAATTTTTTGAGGAAAAAGAACATGCAGTTGAATGATTGCAATTTAACATAATGATGATTATACGAACTTAAATCATTGATTTTATTTAGTTTACAGGTGCGGCATTAAAGTGCAAACAGAACCACGTAAAGTTAGCCATACGCTTTACACACCACCTCATAATAACCCGATGATAAAAAGCCATTTGTGATGATATAGCTCATCTAAACTTGGGGTTAATGCCATACTAGACTTCTCCCCAGGTTTCATGCTCACAGAATGAAGGAGCGAATTGTATTGAATGCATCCCCCAACGATTCGGACCGCTATCTCCTCCGCCTGAACGGTATGAAACGCCCTGTTACGACTCTGATTATATTTGCTACAGCGTTTGTCTGTCTGTTGATATTGGTCCTCGCCGGCGCATTTATTTCTGTATCCCGCACAGCGCAACTGGGCGATGCTGAAGTGGCCAACACGAATATTGCCCGCATGATCGCTGTACAGATGGAATCAACCCTCAAAACCGCAAGTGGGAGTTTTTTTCAGGGTGCTGCGGTATAATGTATGTGGATTCAGTGGTTTGCCTACCCTCTGGTCCGGTTAGGCGGCAGCGACGGGGCGTTGCTGACCGCCCGATCCCCTCCCCGAACATTCCATGCCTGTAGCTTTTGACGGAAATTCGCCGGGCTGTCAGTATACCGATTGGCCACACGGGCGAAGTTGTTTTATCCCGAAGAGCAGTAATCGGGGTACTCTTTATGGAAGGATAAAATGAATAATATGAGAAAAACAAAGCCTGGTACATTCATAAAGATATGGCGATTCCTCAGTTCTGCAGATGCGCTTTATCACTGGATCGGCCTCGGCAGTCTAGCTGTACTGCTGATCAATGTATTGGTTCTGAAAGGTATCGCCGCTCCGCTCCGCTGCGCTTTATGTCTGCTGTCAGCCCGGTGGTGGAGAGCGTTCTTGGCTCTGTGATTGCCAGCTACATTTTTTATATGTTCTGTATTCACCCTCCAGTTTTTGCAGAAAAGAAAACCAGTGCGATCTTTGTTAATTTTATCCTGACACGGATTAAGAAGAGTTTTGAGGACCATATGCGCGGTGTATCCCCTACCCTGAGCTATGATTCAGCGGCGGATGATTTTTATAAAGCGTTTACGGGCATTGCCCCATTCACCAATACCGCTCCATTAATCATTCAGGTAAGCCCACAGATGATATATGCAGACTGGTTCGGGTACTTTTATAATGAAAATACTCGTATAAATGAAGAAATAACTCGTTTGATGGATTCGCGACTTAATCTGAACACAGAAATGACCTTCATCCTTAATCTGATTAACGACAGTACCTGGTTCATGGCTGTCAAAAGTATGACAAATATGAAAAACCAGATGTCACCCTCTCAAAACCCGAACCCTTTTGTAAATTCAAGCCAGCCAGAGATTTCATTATGCAACAGCATGTATGACCTGAAGGAGTTAATCAGAAGCTTGCAGCCTGCAATCGACGCCACGGGAAAACTGGCAGAACGGTTCTGACGCTCTGATTGTCATGTCCAGAACTGTGATCTCGGGCCGTAGTTTATAAGCCGCAAATGCGGCTTTTTTGTATATTCAGGCTCTGCAGAATGGGCATCCCCGCAGGCGCTATTTCGGAGACTCTCCGCGCCTCATATTGCGCAGCATCAGCATGGCGGAGAGTGAGATCAGCGAGGCCATCATGATGAATGACGCGAACACGCCGCCAAGCGCAAAGAAGCCATAAATTAGCCCCGATGCGGCCTCACCCGTGTTAGCCAGGGTGGAAAACAGCCCAAAATTCTTTCCAATATCCTGTTTTCCCGACAGCGCCTGGATCAGGCTGACAATTGAAATATCGACAAAGGCTCCGCAGCCGCCTAAGACGAAAGAAATACCGTACGAGAGAGAGATTGACAGGTTAATTGTACAAGCCAAAAGAATAAATACCGCGCCATAGGCCATCCACCATTTCATCAGCGAGGATGGCGATCTGATCACCGAAAATCTTGCGTAGAGCAGACTGCCGACCACTGTACCGAAGGCCAGTGCAGCAAAGATATAGCTGACTTCAACCTCTGTCCCTCCTTTGAAAATCACA
Source organism: Rahnella sp. CG8 (assembly GCF_023701875.1). Taxonomy (NCBI): domain Bacteria; kingdom Pseudomonadati; phylum Pseudomonadota; class Gammaproteobacteria; order Enterobacterales; family Yersiniaceae; genus Rahnella; species Rahnella sp. CG8. The sequence continues at coordinate 4,561 of NZ_JABAED010000044.1, read as the reverse complement.
AACGCAGGCAGCACGTACCTCAGCAGGGAGGCGGTAAAGAGAATGCACAATGCTGAACCGATAATCGAAGCGAAAAGATCCCTCGAGTGCCAGCGCAAAAATTGTATGTTTGCCCAGGTCTCTTTAAAAATAGACGCTACTGAAAAGGCAGGGCGCAGGCTCCCCTCCGCCTTAGCCTGCGTGAGCATCAACAATGCGGCCATAGAGACCACGTAGGTCAGTGAGTCGAATATTAGGACGCCCTGCTTCCCCACTGAAACGATCAGCAGCGAGCAAAGCAGCGGGCCCGCAATGGAAGCGATTTGATCAATCATCTGAAATGAGCTGTTGATACGGATAAGCGAATTTTCACGGAAAAGCTTGGGCACGCAGGACTGAAAGCTGGGTTGAAAAATGCTTCTGCCAACAGTGATCACCAACGTACATGCGATCATCGAGACCAGGTTAAGCGCATCGTATTCATACAGGAACAGGAGAGACACTGAGGCAACAAGCCTGAGTAATTCACTGTAGACCATTGTATTTTTTAAGGGATAGCGGTCGGCTAACCAACCGCCAATGGGGCCAAAAAAAATAAAGGGGACAAACCGAAAAAAATACACGACGCCGATCAGGAGATAGTTCTCGCGAAGGAGTTCTATCACGATCAGGGCGAAAACCACCTCATGGGCATAGTCCCCCGTCTTGGAGATAGCCAGTGAGGAGGACAACGCCAGATAATTTTTATTGATTTTCGATTTCATTGAGCCGTCGTTATCGAGTGAGTAAAAAGTGTTTCACCTATTGCACAGTAGTAAAAATTAACTCCTTTTTCGAAATAAATTTACCCGGCGTGCTGAGCTGTTTGTGGATATAACTTTTCATAATGTCTTTATCAACATCCGGCATCAGATAATACATAATGTTGGTGTACCAGTACCAACCCTTTTTGGTCAAACGGAAGTACTCCGCGTCTTCGGTAATGAGATCTTCATTTTTAAGTTCTGCGATCCTTTCCATCAAACTAGCCGGTATGGTTTCCATACGCACCTTTGATTTCTCTAAGCTGGAGAAATACGCCAGATGTAGAATCAAAGGCTTCATTTCATCCATATATGAGGGATGCTGGCTGATCGTACAACTGACTTCATTATTCTCAATGGCGTTAATATATTTTTCTCGACCGGAGGTATTAGTCACAGCGTGTTCGCGTAACGAGGACGCCGCGTTCACCCCAAAACCATGCAGGTCATGATCTGCATAACCGTAAACGTGTTCATGATAAATAAACTTATAATCGGTTGTCACCACGTCAGAGGTGATGTTATTACACCGAACATAACCGTGTCCGTTATGTGGCATAAATCCTCGGCTGCGCATATAGGCATCGATGAGAATGTTCATGGTGAATTTACGGGTCGCTGACGTCACTCCTAAATTCGTGTCTTTTATATGCTTATGCAGCTTTGGCTGGGTAGAGACATTATTGATAGGGTAAATATCGATGTTGGTGGTGCCCAGCGCAATCGCCTGCTCAAGATCGGAAATAATGTCCTCTTCATCCTGCCCGTTCATACCATAAATGATGTCAAAGGAGACGTGCGAAAAAGCGGCATTCAATGCACGGGCAGCGTACTGTATCTGTTCCATTGTGGAGGTCAGGTTAAAAAGCTTTCGCCATAAAGGGCTGAATGTCTGTAGGCCAAACCTGGGATGAGTCACACCAATGTCTTGTAAGGCACTAATTTTATCATCATTTAGGCTTTTTACTTCAATTTCAAAGGAAAATTCCTCCAGTTTTGACAGATCAAAATGGCGGTGTATAGCAGCCCCAATGGCCCGGATATTTTCTGCCGATAAAATCGAAGGAGTCCCGCCACCAAAAAAAATGGCGCGAACGGGAACAGCATGATAGTCGACCATTTTCGCCTTTAATTCGATTTCTTTTATCAGAGCCTTAGTATAACGGTCAACGTCGTTGTGATCTTTATATCCCCCACGGGTAAAATGACAAAAGCTGCAAATAGTTTCACAAAAGGGGATGTGAAAATACAGCGCGCGGGATCGAATATTTTCATTGGAAGTTGAGTATGTCTGCTGCAGTGTTTTTGTCGTGATGTTTTTATGCTGGTTAGGGAAGAAGTAATTGTAAATAGGAAACTGATAGTCGAAGCACATAAGGCCATTTTTAGTGAGTTTCATTGCGATTATCCTCAAGAACCACCGTTGACGATGTGAAAAAAGGGTTGGTTTTTGCTAAAAATGTACTTCCACGTTCAATGTAACGCGATCTGAATTTTGTTGCGTTATGAAAAATAGCTTCAATATCCCTGCTCAAATTTACCGCATGCTTCCCGCAGGTATATAAATCAATGCTGATATAACCTGTTTCGGGATAGGTGTGAAATGACAGATGAGATTCAGAGAGAAGAAACACCCCCGTTACACCTTCTCCGCCACTTTGGAATTTATAAACCAGCCTGCCAATGATGTGAAAATGGGAAAGATGCAGTATTTTCTCAAAGGAATGAGTTAATAATTTCTCATCTTTAAGGAATTCAACATCCTTAGATATGATATCTATCACATAGTGATGTCCGGTATCATCCATATTTACCTCCGCTGAAATAAAAAAATGAAAGGGCAAAAAAATTGCCCTTTCATTCTATTTCTTACCAGTCAGAATCATTGAAGTCGTAGTTGTCTACGATATCCATAGATTTTTCTACGTAAAACAGATCGATAGCACTTTCCATATTAGTGTCCTCAATAAATTTTAACGGAATGGATCAGATGTCAGCTGACAATTTAACTTATAAGTCAAAAAAAGGTTATGTATTTGTTAGAGAGAAAATAATGTGATCTATATCACATATGATTTACTTATCTTTAGTGTGGTCTTACCGTAACTTTATGAATTAATTGACAAATATAAAATTAATTAATTTTAGTGTGGACTCATACCTACAAGCAAAAAATACGCTCAGGTCATAGAAAATCTGTGATTGTTAAAATTAAATTACCATTGATGCAGTCTTATTTGAGGTCTGATACTTAGCCCAGCGAAAACTCACGTTTGGCGAGAAAATTCGCCTGAAAAATCATTTAGAATAAACGTATGTGAGCTATGTGACGTTTTAGATTTAAAAATGGCCATTTTCGATATAATTTCTACTGGCTATAATATATTGATTTTTCATACAAAATACCCTTACCGTCTGAAATCGTTCCGTTGAGCTTCACCCTCCTCATCATTCTTGTTCTTGAATGCGCGCAAAGCATTATAAAGAGCTGTCTTACCGATTTTCAGTCTTCCAGCTGCCTCCCGGACACTCAATCCTTGAGCCATTAAACTCTGCGCCTTCTGCAAACCTTCATCAGTGACTACTGGTTTACGTCCGCCCTTTCGCCCCCTGGCCGCTGCTGCAGAAAGCCCCGCCTTGGTTCGTTCACGAATAAGGTCTCGCTCAAATTCTGCCAGTGCTGCAAATATCCCAAAAACCAGCTTGCCCGGCGCTGTCGTGGTATCGATGGCCGCCCCCTGCCCTGTTAGCACTTTTAGGCCAACGCCGCGACCAGACAGTTCTTGCACCGTATTGACCAGGTGTGCCATAGAACGGCCTAAACGGTCCAGTTTCCACACGACAAGAATGTCTCCTTCGCGTAAATAGGCCAACGCAGCATCTAGTCCAGGACGTTCGTTTTTCGAACCACTGATGACATCATCAAAAATTCTTTCACAACCAGCCGACCGCAGAGCATCATTTTGCAAATCGATATGCTGATTATCTGTTGAAACACGTGCGTATCCGATCAATGCCATCACTATTTACTCAAAAAGTCCGCTAACTCGTCCGTAAATCATATAGTCCGTTTACCCATAAAACAAGCAGGTTTACGGACAGTCTATTTAATTCCGTTTAACGACCGTTTTGCGGACAAAGTTTGTTAACGAAATTTTCTGACTAAGGGGGGAAAATTCAGTGAGTGCTAAAATAAAAACGCCAGTAAAGGGGGCCGCTTAGAATTCGGAAATATTCCTAAGTTTAGCGGTTTAAGCTTAACGCGTATTTTCGTTTTGTTGAGCGGAAACCCCTGACCGTAAGGGATGTACGGAATAACTGTGCTGTCCGTTTCTGTTTTTGCTTACTTTCAACCGCCGTGGTGTACGTAATCGATCAGTTTCGGATGCAGAAACGCCACAGCAGCGGCAATTCAGGTAGTTACCGATACCACACTGATTAATAAATAGCCTTGGCGTAGGATAATTTCCCTTTTCCAAGCGGACCCCTAATAAGATAATTACTTGTTTATGCTTAAATTTAGTGCTTTAAGCACTACCTTCCCTATTAACTACCTTTAGCATGAATGTATACTTCCATCATACGTTGCCGCTCCGAAGCATATAAATTATGTGAATGGTTAACTTTGGCGCACCCGGACAATATAATTGCCATAGGATCAAGAGAAAGGGCGATATGAAGTGAGCATCTGACCTGCTCCCCGTTGATTAGTACACCCCGATGTTAGTAATGTCTTCATAAGCCACATGAGGACATCCCCATGAAGAAGCGTTTTTCCG
>NZ_JABAED010000043.1:0-27147 GCF_023701875.1 Rahnella sp. CG8 | reverse complement strand
TGCGTTTCGCAATCCGTGAAGGCGGCCGTACTGTAGGTGCTGGTGTTGTTGCTAAAGTTATCGCTTAATCGCTGATAGTTTTTTGTCACTATTCGTTGACGTAATACACACTAAAAGGGCATCATTCGATGCCCTTTTTTCTACGCTGTGGCGCTAGAACCTATCTCATCAGCGATTTATACGTCATAATCACTGGTGAGATAGGCTCTGAGATATAGCGTAAAACACCGAATTGCGCTCAAGTAGAGCATCGATCGGTTTGGTTTGCCTCGCAATGCGAGGCAAAGTTGTTTGTTCTGAATCATTGTGACGGGTTGGTTTATGAGTGCGAATACCGAGGCTCAAGGGAGCGGGCGCGGCCTGGAAGCGGTAAAGTGGCTGATTGTTGCCGTTTTGTTGGTTGTAGCTATTGTCGGTAACTATTATTACCGTGCATACAGCCTGCCGTTACGCGCGTTAGCCGTAGTTGTTATTATCGCAATTGCAGGCGCAGTGGCTTTACTGACCACTAAAGGCAAAGCGACGGTCGCGTTTGCTCGTGAAGCGCGTACTGAAGTACGTAAAGTCATTTGGCCAACGCGCCAGGAAACATTGCATACCACACTGATCGTTGCTGCGGTAACTGCCGTTATGTCACTGATTCTGTGGGGGCTGGATGGTATTTTAGTCCGCCTGGTATCTTTCATTACTGGCTTGAGGTTCTAATGTCTGAAGCACCTAAAAAACGTTGGTACGTCGTTCAGGCGTTTTCTGGCTTTGAAGGCCGCGTAGCACAATCGCTGCGTGAGCACATCAAATTACATGACATGGAAGAACTGTTTGGTGAAGTCATGGTTCCAACCGAAGAAGTGGTTGAGATTCGTGGTGGCCTGCGCCGTAAAAGCGAACGTAAATTCTTCCCAGGTTATGTGCTGGTACAGATGGTGATGAATGACGCCAGCTGGCACTTAGTTCGCAGCGTTCCTCGTGTTATGGGCTTCATTGGCGGAACGTCAGATCGTCCTGCACCAATCAGCGATAAAGAAGTTGATGCGATCATGAATCGCCTGCAACAAGTGGGTGATAAACCACGTCCTAAAACGTTGTTCGAACCAGGTGAACTGGTACGTGTTAATGACGGTCCGTTTGCGGACTTCAATGGTGTGGTCGAAGAAGTTGATTACGAGAAAAGTCGCCTGAAAGTGTCTGTTTCCATTTTTGGCCGTGCAACACCGGTTGAACTGGACTTCGGTCAGGTTGAAAAAGGCTAACAACAACGTTCTAAACATTCATTAGAACAGATGTTGTACAAGGCGCGAAATTGAACTATAATTTCGCGCCTTTTGTTTTTATGTGCAGTCTCAGCACATAAATTACAAAGAACAAAGTACTGTAAATAACGGGGAGCCTCTTCAAACAGGCGATATCACCCAAACGAGGATATTTACCATGGCCAAGAAAGTACAAGCCTACGTTAAGTTGCAAGTTGCAGCTGGTATGGCAAACCCAAGTCCGCCAGTTGGTCCAGCTTTGGGTCAGCAGGGTGTGAACATCATGGAATTCTGTAAGGCGTTCAATGCTAAGACTGATAGCATGGAAAAAGGCCTGCCAATTCCTGTTGTTATTACTGTTTATTCTGACCGTTCTTTCACCTTCGTTACCAAAACCCCTCCTGCAGCAGTACTGCTGAAGAAAGCGGCTGGTATCAAGTCTGGTTCCGGCAAGCCGAACAAAGACAAAGTGGGTAAAGTAACGAGTGCTCAGGTTCGTGAAATCGCAGAAACCAAAGCTGCGGACATGACCGGTTCTGACGTTGAAGCGATGACTCGCTCCATCGAAGGTACTGCTCGTTCCATGGGCCTGGTAGTGGAGGATTAATAAATGGCTAAGCTGACCAAGCGCATGCGCGTGATCCGTGACAAAGTTGATGCTACTAAACAGTATGACATCACCGAAGCCGTTGCTCTGCTCAAAGAGCTGGCCACTGCTAAATTCGTAGAAAGCGTTGACGTTGCTGTTAACCTCGGCATCGACGCTCGTAAATCAGATCAAAACGTTCGCGGCGCAACCGTACTGCCACACGGCACCGGTCGTTCTGTTCGCGTTGCCGTCTTCACCCAAGGTGCAAACGCTGAAGCTGCTAAAGCTGCAGGCGCTGAACTGGTAGGTATGGAAGATCTGGCTGACCTGATCAAAAAAGGCGAAATGAACTTCGACGTTGTTATCGCATCTCCAGATGCAATGCGCGTTGTTGGCCAATTAGGTCAGGTTCTGGGCCCACGCGGTCTGATGCCTAACCCGAAAGTTGGTACTGTAACGCCTAACGTTGCTGAAGCGGTTAAGAACGCTAAAGCAGGCCAGGTTCGTTACCGTAACGACAAAAACGGCATCATCCATACCACTATCGGTAAGGTTGATTTCGAATCCGACAAGCTGAAAGAAAACCTGGAAGCTCTGTTGGTCGCTCTGAAAAAAGCGAAGCCTTCCCAGGCTAAAGGCGTTTTCATCAAGAAAGTAAGCCTGTCCACTACCATGGGTGCGGGTCTTTCTGTTGATCAAAGCGGCCTGAGCGCAACAGTTAGCTAATTAACTGCTGACGTTTATCGCTTTACGCGGGCGATAGATTTGTCTAGAATCTATGGCCCGTTGTTTCGTTAATGCGAAACCAAGATTTTTCGGTTGGAGTCTGGCCTATCCAGACCTCCGTCCAAGACCGCAGGTGCCCTGAAAGGGGCTTAATCCTTCCTGCGTAGACGGTGACAGAGCCTGAAGAAAATATTTCTTTGTCTTTTTTATAAAGAATTAAGATTTGTCTTTGCTGGATTCTCTGCTCACCGTGTTTGAACGCTTGTTATCGATTCTCGATGACAAGTGATGTGAGTTCCGGGGGTTTTCCCCGGCTAAATCCAGGAGCAAAAAGCTAATGGCATTAAATCTTCAAGACAAACAAGCGATTGTTGCTGAAGTCATCGAAGTAGCCAAAGGCGCGCTGTCTGCGGTTGTTGCGGATTCTCGTGGCGTAACTGTAGATAAAATGACTGAACTGCGTAAAGCAGGTCGTGAAGCTGGCGTTTACATGCGTGTTGTTCGCAACACCTTGATGCGTCGCGTCGTGGAAGGTACTCAGTTTGAGTGCCTGAAAGACACGTTTGTCGGTCCAACCTTGATTGCATTCTCTACTGAACACCCAGGCGCTGCTGCCCGTTTGTTCAAAGATTTCGCTAAAGCGAATGCAAAATTTGAGGTTAAAGCTGCGGCCTTTGAAGGTGAGTTTATCTCTGCGGCTCAAATTGACCGCTTGGCAACTCTGCCTACTTACGAAGAAGCAATCGCACGCCTGATGGCAACCATGAAAGAAGCCTCTGCAGGCAAATTGGTTCGCACTCTGGCTGCTGTACGCGATCAGAAAGAAGCTGCTTAATCAGCCTTTTTTATCTCGTTCATTTGCTTACGTATAAACTATTTCTGAATTCTAGGAACACTTGAAATGTCAATCACTAAAGAACAAATCATTGAAGGCGTTGCAGCTCTGTCTGTAATGGAAATCGTTGAACTGATCTCCGCTATGGAAGAAAAATTCGGCGTTTCTGCTGCTGCTGCTGTTGCAGGTCCTGCTGCTGCTGCTGAAGCTGTTGAAGAAAAAACTGAGTTCGACGTTGTTCTGGCCGCTGTTGGCGCGAACAAAGTTGCAGTTATCAAAGCTGTTCGCACCGCGACTGGCCTGGGTCTGAAAGAAGCGAAAGATCTGGTTGAGTCTGCTCCAGCAGCTCTGAAAGAAGGCATCAGCAAAGACGACGCTGAAGCTCTGAAAAAATCTCTGGAAGAAGCTGGTGCTTCTGTTGAAGTTAAGTAAGTTTAACTTCCCGGAGTGCAGCCTGTCCTAACAGGCTGATGGCTGGTGACTTTTTAGTCACCAGCCTTTTTGCGCTATAGAGTGTCAGTGGTGTTTCACACTGTTTGAGCACTGAACTACTCTAATATCTCTTTCTATAGACGCCTTAATATATTGTTGCCTCTTGCTGTAGCTCATCTACAGATAACGCACAACGAAATGATTTAAGAGTGGTAGAAAACAGATATTGCGGGAAGCGTTTCTGCTTTCCGGTCGACATAAACGGTGTTGCATGAACTGTCCTTCTCAGGGCAGACAAGATTGGGTCACTGATCAGCGAGCTGAGGAACCCTATGGTTTACTCCTATACCGAGAAAAAACGCATTCGTAAGGATTTTGGTAAACGTCCACAAGTTTTGGACATTCCATATCTCCTTTCTATCCAGCTTGACTCGTTCCAGAAGTTTATCGAGCAAGATCCGGAAGGCCAGTACGGTCTGGAAGCTGCATTCCGTTCTGTATTCCCTATCAAGAGCTACAGCGGTAACTCTGAGCTGCAATACGTTAGCTACCGTCTTGGTGAGCCTGTATTCGACGTTAAAGAATGCCAGATCCGTGGTGTGACGTTCTCCGCGCCACTGCGCGTAAAACTGCGCCTGGTAATCTACGAACGTGAAGCACCAGAAGGTACGGTCAAAGACATCAAGGAACAAGAAGTCTATATGGGCGAAATTCCGCTCATGACCGAAAATGGTACCTTCGTGATTAACGGTACTGAGAGGGTTATCGTATCTCAGCTGCACCGTAGTCCGGGCGTATTCTTCGACAGCGATAAGGGTAAAACCCACTCATCGGGTAAAGTGCTTTATAACGCACGTATCATCCCTTACCGCGGTTCATGGTTAGATTTCGAGTTTGATCCGAAAGACAACCTGTTTGTACGTATTGACCGTCGCCGTAAATTGCCTGCGACCATCATTCTGCGTGCATTAAATTACACGACTGAACAGATCCTTGACCTGTTCTTTGACAAGGTGACTTACCAGATCCGCGACAACAAGTTGCAGATGGAACTGGTACCTGAGCGCCTGCGTGGTGAAACAGCTTCCTTTGATATCGAAGCTGACGGCAAAGTCTATGTAGAAAAAGGCCGCCGCATCACTGCCCGTCATATTCGTCAGCTTGAAAAAGACGAAATTCAGCGCATCGAAGTTCCTGTTGAATACATCGCAGGGAAAGTGGTCTCTAAAGACTACATCGACACCAATACCGGTGAGCTGATCGTCCCGGCTAACATGGAATTGTCTCTGGACCTGCTTGCTAAACTGAGCCAGTCCGGTCACAAAACCATTGAAACGCTGTTCACCAATGACCTCGATCATGGCGCGTACATGTCCGAGACCATTCGCGTCGACCCAACCAGCGATCGCCTGAGCGCACTGGTTGAGATCTACCGAATGATGCGTCCTGGTGAGCCACCAACGCGTGAAGCGGCGGAAAGCCTGTTTGAGAACCTGTTCTTCTCTGAAGATCGTTACGACCTGTCTGCTGTAGGTCGTATGAAGTTCAACCGTTCTCTGTTGCGTGATGAAATCGAAGGTTCAGGTATCCTGAGCAAAGACGACATCATTCAGGTAATGAAAAAGCTGATCGGCATTCGTAACGGCCAGGGCGAAGTGGATGATATCGACCACTTGGGCAACCGTCGTATTCGTTCCGTCGGCGAAATGGCTGAAAACCAATTCCGTGTTGGTCTGGTTCGTGTTGAGCGTGCTGTTAAAGAGCGTCTTTCTCTGGGCGACCTCGACACACTGATGCCTCAGGATATGATCAACGCTAAGCCGATTTCGGCTGCGGTGAAAGAATTCTTCGGCTCAAGCCAGTTGTCACAATTTATGGACCAGAACAACCCGTTGTCCGAGATCACGCTCAAGCGTCGTATCTCTGCATTGGGCCCGGGCGGTTTGACCCGCGAACGTGCTGGCTTTGAAGTTCGAGACGTACACCCGACTCACTACGGTCGCGTATGTCCAATCGAAACGCCAGAAGGTCCAAACATCGGTCTGATCAACTCCTTGTCTGTCTATGCACAGACCAATGAGTACGGTTTCCTGGAAACCCCTTACCGTCGCGTGCGTGATGGTCTGGTGACTGATGAAATCAACTATCTGTCTGCCATTGAAGAAGGCAACTTCGTAATCGCTCAGGCGAACTCCAACCTGGACGAAGAAGGGCGCTTCATTGAAGACCTGGTCACTTGTCGTAGCAAAGGCGAATCAAGCCTCTTCAGCCGCGATCAGGTTGACTACATGGACGTTTCCACCCAACAGGTTGTATCCGTTGGTGCTTCATTGATTCCATTCCTGGAACACGATGACGCCAACCGTGCATTGATGGGTGCGAACATGCAACGTCAGGCAGTTCCGACTCTGCGCGCTGATAAGCCGCTGGTTGGTACTGGTATGGAACGTGCTGTAGCGGTTGACTCCGGTGTGACTGCCGTAGCCAAACGTGGCGGTATTGTTCAGTACGTGGATGCATCCCGTATCGTTATTCGTGTTAACGAAGAAGAGATGTACCCGGGCGAAGCAGGTATCGACATTTATAACCTGACCAAATACACCCGTTCTAACCAGAACACCTGCATCAACCAGATGCCGTGTGTGAATCTGGGCGAGCCAATCGAGCGCGGCGACGTGCTGGCAGATGGTCCGTCTACAGATCTTGGCGAACTGGCTCTGGGTCAGAACATGCGTGTCGCGTTCATGCCTTGGAACGGTTACAACTTCGAAGACTCCATCTTGGTCTCCGAACGTGTTGTGCAGGAAGACCGCTTCACGACCATCCATATCCAGGAACTGGCATGTGTGTCCCGTGACACCAAGTTAGGGCCTGAAGAGATCACCGCTGACATCCCTAATGTGGGTGAAGCTGCGCTCTCCAAACTGGATGAATCCGGTATCGTTTATATCGGTGCTGAAGTGACCGGTGGTGACATTCTGGTGGGTAAGGTAACGCCTAAAGGCGAAACCCAGCTGACGCCAGAAGAGAAACTGCTGCGTGCGATCTTCGGTGAGAAAGCGTCTGACGTTAAAGACTCTTCTCTGCGTGTACCAAACGGCGTGTCCGGTACGGTTATCGACGTGCAAGTCTTCACCCGCGATGGCGTGGAAAAAGACAAGCGTGCGTTGGAAATCGAAGAGATGCAGCTGAAGCAGGCGAAGAAAGACCTGACTGAAGAACTGCAGATCCTGGAAGCCGGTCTGTTTGCACGTATCCAGTCTGCGCTGGTTGCTGGCGGTGTTGAAGCTGACAAGCTGGGCAAATTGCCTCGCGATCGTTGGTTAGAACTGTCACTGACTGACGAAGACAAACAGAATCAGTTGGAACAGCTTGCTGAACAGTACGACGAACTGAAATCCGAGTTTGAGAAAAAACTCGAAGCTAAGCGTCGTAAAATCACTCAGGGCGATGATCTGGCACCAGGTGTGCTGAAAATCGTTAAAGTGTATTTGGCCGTTAAACGTCAAATCCAGCCTGGTGACAAAATGGCAGGCCGCCACGGTAACAAAGGTGTTATCTCCAAGATCAACCCGATCGAAGATATGCCTTACGATGAAAACGGGACTCCTGTTGATATCGTACTGAACCCGCTGGGCGTTCCATCACGTATGAACATTGGTCAGATTTTGGAAACCCACCTGGGTATGGCCGCGAAAGGTATTGGTGAAAAAATCAATGCCATGCTGAAGAAACAGGAAGAAGTTTCTAAGCTGCGCGAGTTCATCCAGCGTGCCTATGATCTGGGCGACGACGTACGTCAGAAAGTGGATCTGACCACCTTTACCGATGACGAAGTATTGCGTCTGGCTGAGAACCTGAAAAAAGGTATGCCAATCGCGACACCAGTCTTCGACGGTGCGAAAGAGACAGAGATCAAGCAACTGCTTGAAATGGGCGGAATCCCAACCTCTGGTCAGATCACACTGTTTGACGGCCGTACCGGCGAGCAATTCGAGCGTCAGGTTACCGTCGGCTACATGTACATGCTGAAACTGAACCACCTTGTTGACGATAAGATGCACGCGCGTTCTACCGGTTCTTACAGCCTTGTTACTCAGCAGCCGCTGGGTGGTAAAGCTCAGTTCGGTGGTCAGCGCTTCGGTGAGATGGAAGTGTGGGCACTGGAAGCATATGGTGCCGCATATACCCTGCAGGAAATGCTGACTGTTAAGTCCGATGACGTGAATGGCCGTACTAAGATGTATAAAAACATCGTAGATGGCGATCATCGTATGGAACCAGGCATGCCGGAATCCTTCAACGTACTGTTGAAAGAAATCCGTTCTCTGGGTATCAACATCGAGCTGGAAGACGAGTAAGTACTCGAATTCGCACTGATCACAGGGGCACCTGCCTGTTAATCAATACAGACCAGGTGCCTAACAGGTCTAACCCGACGGGAGCCAATCCGTGAAAGACTTACTAAAGTTTCTGAAAGCGCAAACTAAGACCGAAGAGTTTGATGCGATCAAAATTGCTCTGGCATCGCCAGACATGATCCGTTCTTGGTCTTTTGGTGAAGTTAAGAAGCCAGAAACCATTAACTACCGTACGTTCAAACCAGAACGTGACGGCCTTTTCTGTGCCCGTATTTTCGGACCAGTAAAAGACTACGAATGCCTGTGCGGTAAGTACAAGCGTTTAAAACATCGCGGCGTGATCTGCGAGAAGTGCGGCGTTGAAGTGACCCAGACTAAAGTACGCCGTGAGCGTATGGGCCACATCGAACTGGCTTCCCCGACTGCACACATCTGGTTCCTGAAATCGCTGCCATCGCGCATCGGTTTGCTGCTGGATATGCCACTGCGTGACATCGAACGTGTTCTGTACTTCGAATCCTATGTGGTTATCGAAGGCGGCATGACTAACCTCGAAAAACGCCAGATCCTGACTGAAGAGCAGTATCTGGATGCGTTGGAAGAGTTTGGTGATGAGTTCGACGCGAAGATGGGTGCGGAAGCAATTCAGGCTCTGTTGAAAAACATGGACCTGGAAGCAGAGTGCGAGCAACTGCGTGAAGAGTTGAACGAAACCAACTCCGAAACCAAACGTAAGAAGCTGACCAAGCGTATCAAGCTGCTGGAAGCGTTCGTTCAGTCTGGTAACAAACCAGAGTGGATGATCCTGACTGTGCTGCCGGTACTGCCGCCAGACTTGCGTCCATTGGTTCCGTTGGACGGCGGCCGTTTCGCAACGTCAGATCTGAACGATCTGTATCGTCGCGTTATCAACCGTAACAACCGTCTGAAACGCCTGCTGGATCTGGCTGCGCCAGACATCATCGTACGTAACGAAAAACGTATGCTGCAAGAAGCGGTAGATGCTTTGCTGGATAACGGCCGTCGCGGTCGTGCAATCACCGGCTCTAACAAGCGTCCGCTGAAATCTCTGGCAGACATGATTAAAGGTAAACAGGGTCGTTTCCGTCAGAACCTGCTGGGTAAACGTGTCGACTACTCGGGTCGTTCCGTTATCACCGTAGGTCCATACCTGCGTCTGCACCAGTGTGGTCTGCCGAAGAAAATGGCACTGGAACTGTTCAAACCGTTCATTTACGGCAAGCTGGAACTGCGTGGCCTGGCCACCACCATCAAAGCCGCTAAGAAAATGGTTGAGCGCGAAGAAGCTGTCGTTTGGGATATCCTGGACGAAGTTATCCGCGAACACCCGGTACTGCTGAACCGTGCACCAACCCTGCACCGTTTGGGCATCCAGGCGTTTGAACCGGTTCTGATCGAAGGTAAAGCAATCCAGCTGCACCCGCTGGTTTGTGCGGCATATAACGCCGACTTCGATGGTGACCAGATGGCTGTTCACGTACCGTTGACGCTGGAAGCCCAGCTGGAAGCGCGTGCGTTGATGATGTCTACCAACAACATCCTGTCACCTGCGAACGGCGAGCCAATCATCGTTCCTTCTCAGGACGTTGTATTGGGTCTGTACTATATGACCCGTGACTGTGTTAACGCCAAAGGCGAAGGCATGGTTCTGACTGGTCCTAAAGAAGCTGAGCGTATTTATCGCGGCGGTCTGGCCTCTCTGCATGCGCGTGTCAAAGTGCGTATCACCGAAGAGATCAAAAATACCGAAGGCGAAGTTACGCACAAGACGTCGATTATCGACACGACTGTCGGTCGCGCCATCCTGTGGATGATCGTGCCAAAAGGTCTGCCGTTCTCGATCGTCAACCAGCCTCTGGGCAAAAAAGCTATCTCCAAAATGCTGAACACCTGTTACCGCATTTTGGGCCTGAAGCCGACCGTTATTTTTGCTGACCAGATCATGTACACCGGTTTTGCTTACGCTGCCCGTTCAGGCGCGTCAGTAGGTATCGATGACATGGTAATCCCTGCGAAGAAAGCAGAGATCATCGAAGAAGCAGAAACCGAAGTTGCTGAAATCCAGGAACAGTTCCAGTCTGGTCTGGTCACTGCTGGCGAACGCTATAACAAAGTGATCGACATCTGGGCTGCGGCCAACGAACGTGTTGCTAAGGCAATGATGGAAAACTTGTCTGTTGAAGACGTCGTCAACCGTGACGGTGTTGTTGAACAGCAGGTTTCCTTCAACAGTATCTTTATGATGGCCGACTCCGGTGCGCGTGGTTCTGCTGCACAGATTCGTCAGCTGGCTGGTATGCGTGGCCTGATGGCGAAACCAGATGGTTCCATCATTGAAACGCCAATCACCGCGAACTTCCGTGAAGGTCTGAACGTACTCCAGTACTTCATCTCTACTCACGGTGCTCGTAAAGGTTTGGCGGATACCGCACTGAAAACGGCTAACTCCGGTTATCTGACCCGTCGTCTGGTTGACGTGGCACAGGATCTGGTCGTGACCGAAGACGACTGTGGTACTCACGAAGGCATCATGATGACTCCTGTCATCGAAGGTGGCGACGTTAAAGAACCACTGCGTGAACGTGTGCTGGGTCGTGTGACTGCAGAAGATATCCTCAAGCCGGGTACGGCGGATATCCTGGTTCCACGTAACACCCTGCTTCACGAGAAGACGTGTGATCTGTTAGAAGAGAACTCTGTCGACAGTGTGAAAGTACGTTCAGTCGTAAGTTGCGAAACCGACTTTGGTGTGTGTGCAAACTGCTACGGTCGCGACCTGGCACGTGGTCACATCATCAACAAAGGTGAAGCGATCGGTGTTATTGCAGCACAGTCCATCGGTGAGCCGGGTACCCAGCTGACGATGCGTACGTTCCACATCGGTGGTGCGGCATCTCGTGCGGCAGCAGAATCCAGCATTCAGGTTAAGAACACCGGTACCATTAAGCTGAGCAACCACAAGCATGTTAGCAACTCTAACGGCAAACTGGTTATCACTTCCCGTAACACTGAGCTGAAATTGATCGACGAATTCGGTCGTACCAAAGAAAGCTATAAAGTGCCTTACGGTTCCGTGATGGGCAAAGGTGATGGCGCATCTGTTAACGGCGGCGAAACCGTGGCTAACTGGGATCCGCATACCATGCCAGTTATCAGTGAAGTGAGTGGTTTCATTCGCTTTGCCGATATGGTGGATACTCAGACCATCACACGCCAGACCGACGACCTGACCGGTTTGTCTTCTCTGGTGGTTCTGGACTCTGCAGAGCGTACCGGTAGCGGTAAAGACCTGCGTCCTGCACTGAAAATCGTTGATGCTAAAGGCGACGACGTATTGATCCCAGGTACTGATATGCCTGCTCAATACTTCCTGCCAGGTAAAGCGATTGTTCAGCTGGAAGATGGTACTCAGATCCACTCTGGTGACACCCTGGCGCGTATTCCTCAGGAATCCGGCGGTACCAAGGACATCACCGGTGGTCTGCCACGCGTTGCTGATCTGTTCGAAGCACGTCGTCCGAAAGAGCCTGCAATCCTTGCTGAAATCAGCGGGATCATCTCCTTCGGTAAAGAAACCAAAGGCAAACGTCGTCTGGTAATTTCTCCGTTGGATGGCAGCGATGCTTACGAAGAAATGATTCCTAAATGGCGTCAGCTGAACGTGTTCGAAGGCGAAGTTGTGGAACGTGGTGACGTCGTATCTGACGGCCCTGAGTCTCCGCACGACATTCTGCGTTTACGTGGTGTTCACGCGGTTACCCGCTACATCACCAACGAAGTGCAGGAAGTTTACCGTCTGCAAGGCGTTAAGATTAACGATAAACACATCGAAGTTATCGTTCGTCAGATGTTGCGTAAAGGCACCATCGTTAGCGCTGGTGGCACTGACTTCCTGGAAGGCGAGCAGGCAGAAATGTCTCGCGTTAAAATCGCTAACCGCCAGCTCGAAGCTGAAGGCAAAATCACGGCAACCTTTACCCGTGATCTGCTCGGTATCACCAAAGCCTCTTTGGCGACCGAATCCTTCATCTCTGCAGCGTCGTTCCAGGAAACCACGCGCGTTCTTACCGAAGCCGCTGTTGCGGGTAAACGTGATGAACTGCGTGGCCTGAAAGAGAACGTTATCGTTGGCCGTCTGATCCCAGCCGGTACCGGTTACGCTTATCACCAGGATCGTGCACGCCGTAAAGCACAAGGCGAAGTGCCAGTTGTACCGCAAGTCAGCGCGGATGAAGCAACGGCTAACCTGGCTGAACTGCTGAACGCAGGTTTCGGTAACAGCGACGATTAATCGTCCTCTGTCGAAACGCATAGAACCGCTCCTTCGGGAGCGGTTTTTTTTTGCCTGAAGTGTGCGAGTTGAAACGATCTGAAAAGAGGAGCCGGAACAGGGAACTGGACGATAACCTGCTCCGGCTATTTGGAAGCAGCGCCGGGATGAGTGGCGCCGGCCAGTTGCGAATATGCAGTGGCAAAAGCACATTAATGCTCCTGGCCCGCAGGTGCGAGGGGCAAAATTACTTTATGGAATCTGCATTCCTGAGAGTTTACTTGTTTGCCATCCGGCGACATTTTCCTGCGAGACGCGCCCCAAAAAACTGTCCCAGTCTTTCCAGACCGGTTGCAGCCCGGCTCGGGTCAATGCGTTCGCTACGTGCTGAGGTGAACGGTTGTCGTGCGGTGCAAATTGTTCAAGTTCAGGATGATTATCGGCATAGCCACCGGGCTGTGTTTTAGATCCTGCACTGACAGTGTTGATCGCCAGCGGAATAACGTGATCCCGGAAATAGGGGGATTCGCGTGTCGACAGTGAGAGCTCGACATCCGGCGCGAGCATTCTGAAAGCGCAAATCAGTTGTAACAGCTGATTTTCTTCCAGCAGGGAAGCCGGTTCGATGCCACCGGTACAAGGTCGCAGTCTTGGAAACGCCACCGAATAGCGACTTTGCCAGTAGGTTTGTTGCAGATACAACAAATGTTCGGCCACCATATAGCTGTCAGTCCTCCAGTTGCCAGAAAGTCCGAACAGCGCCCCCAAACCGATTTTGTCGATTCCCGCACGCCCGAGCCGGTCTGGTGTTTCCAGCCGCCAGAAGAAATCCTGTTTCTGTCCGCGAAGATGATGCAAAGCATAGGTAGGCGCGTGATAGGTTTCCTGATAAACCAGCACGCCATCCAGCCCCAGCGTTTTCAGCTCAGCATATTCTTCCTGTTGCAGCGGCTGAACCTCAATCATCAGTGAATCGAAATGGCTTCTGATCGCGGGGAAATGACGGCGGAAATAGTCCATGCCGACCTTTCCCTTATGTTCGCCGGTGACCAGCAACAGATGTTTGAAACCCAGCGCATTCAGCGCTTCGCATTCCCGCCTGATTTCATCTTCGTCCAGCGTTTTACGTTTGATTTTATTGCTCATCGAAAAGCCGCAATACGTACATTCGTTGGCGCAAAGATTGGATAAATACAATGGCGCGAAGAAATTCACCGTATTGCCGAATCGCTGGCGCGTGAGTTGTTGCGCGCGTTGCGCCATCGGTTCCAGGTAAGGCAGCGCGGCGGGAGAAATCAATGCCATGAAATCTTCACGACTGATTTTGTTGCGGCTGAGCGCCTGTTCGACATCACGGG
The DNA here is from genome assembly GCF_023701875.1 of Rahnella sp. CG8. Taxonomy (NCBI): domain Bacteria; kingdom Pseudomonadati; phylum Pseudomonadota; class Gammaproteobacteria; order Enterobacterales; family Yersiniaceae; genus Rahnella; species Rahnella sp. CG8. The sequence goes on along the minus strand of NZ_JABAED010000043.1, from coordinate 13,305 downwards.
ATGTTTTGCTATTGATACGCAGTGAAATATCATCCCAGTCCAGCGTTGACCACACATCTGTGAAGTTATTCATGACAACACCTGCGAGGTATTGAGGAAACCGGTCAGCGGGCTGGATGCGCTGGCGTGTCGTTGTCTGCCGCCTAATCCGCTTTGACGGGTGATAATCCCGGCCTGAACGGCCAGCCTGAATGCCGTTGCCATAGCAACCGGATCACCTGCGACAGCAATCGCCGTATTGACCAGCACGGCATCGGCCCCCATTTCCAGCGCTTCAGCGGCCTGGCTTGGTGCACCAATGCCAGCATCAACAACGACCGGAATGCGAGCCTGCTCGATGATGATTTGCAGAAAATCACGGGTTTGCAGCCCCTGATTGGAACCGATCGGCGCACCCAGCGGCATGACGGCGGCGCAGCCCGCTTCTTCCAGACGTTTACACAGCACCGGATCTGCGCTGCAATACGGCAAAACAACAAATCCCTGTTTCACCAGAATCTCTGCGGCTTTCAATGTTTCAACGGCATCGGGCAGCAGATATTTTACGTCGGGATGAATTTCAAGTTTCACCCAGTTTGTGCCCAGTGCTTCTCTTGCCAGTTGTGCGGCAAATACTGCCTCTTCAGCTGTTTTAGCGCCCGATGTATTGGGCAGCAAACGGATGCCGAGCTGTTGCAGAGGAGACAGAATATCATCACCTCCGCGACGCAGATCGATGCGTTTCATCGCCATAGTCACCAGCTGAGAGCCAGATGCTTCAAGCGCCTGTTGCATCAACGCCGGACTGGCGAATTTTCCTGTTCCGGTAAAAAGGTGCGACGTGAATGTGGTATCAGCAATTTTTAACATGTCAGCCTCCGGCTATCGCCTGAAAGAGCAAGATCTCATCACCGTCTTCCAGTAAATGAGCTGGCCAGTTATCACGGGGGATAATGACCTGGTTAACCGCCAGTGCGCTGCCTGCAGGGTTTAACGCCAGCAAATTGAGCAGGTTTAGTAACGTGAGCGGTTGACTGAATTGGTGTGGTTCATCATTGACCAGAATGTTCACACGTGGCCTCCGCAGATGGCACAGGCAGATGAACGCGTGAGTTGCAGTGAACGCCAGTTTTGCGTTTTTCCATCGAACAGACGTAATTTGCCGCTCAGTACAGAAGGCAGACCAGCCAGAATCTTCAGCGCTTCCAGTGCCTGCAATGTACCGATGGTACCGACCACCGGGCCGAGCACGCCGGATGTACGGCAGTTGCGCTGTACGGTTTCCTGATCCGGATATAAACAGGCGTAACAACCGTGAGCGTAAGGGGCTTCAATAACCAGAAGTTGTCCGCTGAATCCGACGGCGCTGCCGCTGATCAAGGTTTTACCGGCATCCACACAAACTTTATTAACTGCATGCCGGGTTTCCATGTTATCGCTGCAATCCAGAACGATATCGGCGTCCGATACGGCACGGGTCAATGCTTCTCCCGACAGACGTTCCGTGATGGCCACGGCTTCGCAAAGCGGATTCAGGCGCAGCAGTTCACGCTTTGCCAGAACGGCTTTGGGCTGATCGAGATCTGCCGTACGGTAGAGGATTTGCCGCTGAAGATTGGTGATATGCAATTGATCGTCATCGGCCAGAATCAGCTTACCTACGCCTGCTGCTGCCAGGTACAAGGCTGCGGGAGAGCCGAGGCCACCAAGGCCGACAATCAGTACTTTCGCCGCCTGTAATTTTTCCTGTGCCAGCGGACCGAATTCCTCCAGCATCAACTGGCGGCTGTAGCGCATAAAAGCCGCATCGTTAAGCATCTTGCGGCACCTTGCTGGCGCATAAGGCCAGCAGTTGTGCCGTCGCTGCACGCCAGTCCGCCGCCTGAGTAATGGCACTGACGACGGCTATACTGCCGACGCCGCAGTCGAGAACCGACGCCGCGCGGTCGATGCTGATCCCACCAATGGCCACCGTCGGAAAGCTGCCATCGAGCTTCTTAACATGTCGGGTGAGTTCTGCCAGCCCTTGCGGCGCCGAAGGCATATCTTTGGTCTGCGTCGGGAAGATATGGCCGAGGGCGATGTACGAAGGATTCACCGCGACAGCGCGTGCCATTTCAGCATCGTCATGCGTGGAAACGCCCAGCCGTAAGCCGGCCTGACGGATAGCCTCAAGATCGGCAGTATCCAGATCTTCCTGACCCAAATGCACCCCATACGCCTGATGCTTGACCGCCAGACGCCAGTAATCGTTGATGAATAACCGGGCCTGATATTTTTTACCGAGCGCGATGGCATCAATAATTGCTGGCTCGGCTTGCTCATCAGGCAAATCTTTCACACGCAGTTGCAGTGTTTTAACGCCCGCGTCCAGCAGACGGGCAATCCATTCCACGGTATCAACGACCGGATATAAACCGAGGTGGAATGGAACGGCAGGAAAGGATTGAGAGGACGGATTCATTTGCTGCTCTCCGAACTGAGGTTATCGGCCGGGTGATAAAGCTCACCGCCGCGCGAACGGAATTCGGCAGACATCTGCGCCATACCGGATTCAACGAGTTCTATTGGCTGGGCTTTGGCTTCAAGCGCAGCGGCGTAATCGCGAACTTCCTGAGTGATTTTCATCGAGCAGAATTTCGGGCCACACATCGAGCAGAAGTGTGCAACTTTGCCGGATTCCTGCGGCAGCGTTTCATCGTGGTAGGCGCGTGCCGTTGCCGGATCGAGAGCCAGATTAAACTGATCTTCCCAGCGGAATTCGAAACGCGCTTTTGACATGGCGTTATCGCGGATTTGGGCACCGGGATGGCCTTTAGCTAAATCGGCAGCATGTGCTGCGATTTTGTAGGTAATCAAACCCTGCTTAACGTCTTCTTTGTTCGGCAGGCCCAGATGCTCTTTCGGCGTGACATAACAGAGCATGGCGCAGCCAAACCAGCCAATCATCGCGGCGCCAATACCGGACGTAAAGTGATCGTAACCCGGCGCGATATCGGTAGTCAGCGGACCAAGGGTATAGAACGGGGCTTCGTGACAATGCTCGAGTTCTTCGGTCATGTTGCGGCGGATCATCTGCATCGGCACATGTCCCGGACCTTCGATCATCACCTGAACATCGTATTCCCAGGCAATTTTGGTCAGTTCGCCCAGCGTGCGTAATTCGGCGAATTGCGCTTCGTCATTGGCATCCTGAATCGAACCCGGACGCAGGCCGTCGCCCAATGAAAGCGAGACATCATAGGCGGCGCAGATTTCACAGATCTCGCGGAAATGCTCAAACAGGAAGCTTTCGCGATGATGTGACAGACACCATTTCGCCATGATCGAACCGCCGCGCGACACGATCCCGGTCAGGCGTTTGGCGGTCATCGGCACATAACGCAGCAACACACCGGCGTGAATGGTGAAGTAATCGACGCCTTGCTCGGCCTGTTCAAGCAATGTATCGCGGAATATTTCCCAGTTCAGATCTTCGGCCACACCGTTCACTTTTTCCAGGGCCTGATAAATCGGCACGGTGCCGATCGGTACCGGACTGTTACGCAGGATCCATTCACGGGTTTCATGTATATAACGTCCGGTGGAGAGATCCATTACGGTGTCCGCGCCCCAGCGTGTCGACCACACCAGTTTCTCCACTTCTTCTTCGATGGAAGATGTCACCGCCGAGTTGCCGATATTAGCGTTCACTTTCACCAGGAAATTACGCCCGATGATCATCGGCTCTGATTCAGGGTGGTTAATGTTGGCGGGAATAATCGCGCGCCCGGCTGCCACTTCCTGTCGCACAAACTCTGCAGTGATACTGGCGGGCAGATGCGCGCCAAAGCTTTCGCCGGGATGTTGCTGGCGCAGAACCTCGCCGCGGATCCGTTCACGCCCCATATTTTCGCGAATGGCGATAAATTCCATCTCAGGTGTGATGATGCCTTTGCGGGCGTAATGCAGTTGCGTGACATTTTTACCCGCAATGGCTTTGCGAGGGCGCGGCAGGTGTTCGAAGCGGAGGTGGTCCAGCCCGTCATCCGCCAGCCGCTGCTGAGTAAAACCGGAACTGACCTGTGAAAGTTCCTGCGTGTCCGCACGCTCGTTTATCCAGCGGGCGCGTAATTTTCCCAGACCGGTATGCACGTCGATAACTGCCGCCGGATCACCGTAAGGTCCGGCGGTGTCGTAAACAGGAATTGCTTCGTTTTCTTCGAACTGCGGATTGTCTTTGCCGCCGCCGACCAGCGTCGGGCTGAGCTGGATTTCACGCATCGGCACGCGGATATCTTCGCGGTCAGCTTCAAGATAAATACGCCGGGAGTTGGGGAAAGCTTCGCCCTGCAAGCTGTCGATAAACGATTGTGCCTGCGCGCGTTGTTCACGGCGATTTGACGGTTTCTTTTCAGAAATAACGGGTTTTTGGGTACTCGACATAGCAAATTCCTCGCAAAAAAACGTGATGGAAAATTGCTTGTCAGGAGGTTTACGGCAGGAGTAAAAATGGGCGGTGCAGCACGGGCGGCCTTATGCAGGCAGATGCCTGATTGCGCTGAACGCATAACATTACTCTTGTTCCCTTCGCGGGTACTAACCCGATCAGGTTCCGCGGATCCCGAATTAACGGTCTCAGCCTGGCGTAATTCTCAACAGAAAATTATGCGCTAGGCACTCCGACAAGAAGCCTCAATATAGGAGGCGTTTTTTTAAACTACAAGTAAAACCATAACCCTGAGCAGGGTTTTATTGTGGCAACGTGTTAAGCCGGTCTGGCGAGATCAGGTTCATTTTCCGAAGGTGGCACACTCTCCGGGGCTGGCTCAAAAGCCATGATAATTAATTGATCTTCCAGTTGAAAACGGGCATCTAATGCCTCACCGATATCCGATAATGCATAGTGAAACGCGAAAGCATTATCATCGTCAATATCAGTTTCTGTGTAACTGTCATGGAAAGCCATGATAGCTTCAGTATTCAGCTCCAGAGCAGGGTAGATTTTTGCCGCCTGTACTTTTTTCGGGCTGCCTGCGCCATCGACTTCTTCAATGATGCGTGGATAGAGATGAAAATGCCCGGCAGAAAGATAGTCGACCAGATGATGGCAAAAACTGTCCAGCGCCTTTTCATTCAAAGGTGTATGTTTTTCTTTATTGGGTTTCAGACCGACGAAAGTGCAGTACGAAACCAGCAGTTCTTTGCGTGCGTGCAGCCATTGATCCACTAACTCATTACTGCCACCAACGCGTTGGGTCAGTCTTTCCAGACGATTTAGCATGGTTGACTCCGTGAGCGACAAAAAAAGTAACCAAAAGTTACTAATATGTAAATATCTTACTCAGATTGTCAGTCCCGACGAGGTTATGCAACAACAATTATGGAATTACAGATTACTGAGCAACACAACGGTTGGTGGATCATCAGCCAGGAAGGCAAGCTATGGCTGCCTGAGGGTGAACTGCCGTTTGGCAGCGCCGCACAATTTTCTCTGACCGGTAAAACAGCGCGGCAGATCGGCGAATGGCAGGGCGAACCTGTCTGGCTGGTTCGTCAGACGATGCCAAACCATATGATTTCTGCCCGTCAGTTGCTGGATCAAGATCGCGGATTATTCCAGTTGGTCGGGCGTGGTGTGCAGTTGTCAGAATTTTACCGTTCTCACAAGTTTTGTGGTTACTGCGGACATGAAATGCACGTCAGCAAAACCGAGTGGGCTGCACTCTGCGGGCACTGTCGCGAACGCTATTATCCGCAGATTGCGCCCTGCATCATTGTGGCTATCCGTAAGGGGGATGAGATTTTGCTTGCGCAGCATGTCCGCCATCGTAATGGTATTCACACGGTTCTGGCGGGTTTCGTGGAAGTCGGAGAAACGCTGGAAGAAACTGTGGCACGTGAAGTGATGGAAGAAAGTAACATCCGGGTGAAAAATGTCCGTTACATCAGTTCCCAGCCCTGGCCGTTCCCCAATTCGCTGATGATGGCATTTATGGCGGATTACGACAGTGGCGACATACAGCATGACCCGAAAGAGTTGCTTAACGCGAACTGGTATCGCTTTGATGCATTGCCGCAGTTGCCACCGCCCGGGACGATTGCGCGCCGCCTGATTGAAGACACCGTTGCCCTTTGTCGTGCCGAACACGAAGAGTAGAGGCGATTTTACGTGATAGAATGCTGTCAGATGATTGTCGGGCGGCCCGAATACTGAAGGAAAGAGCAAGAATGAATGAGTTGAAAAACGACCGTTACCTGCGTGCTTTGTTACGTCAGCCAGTGGACATTACACCGGTCTGGATGATGCGTCAGGCTGGTCGTTATTTGCCGGAGTACAAAGCAACCCGCGCTGAAGCCGGTGATTTTATGTCGCTGTGCAAGAATGCCGAGCTGGCCTGTGAAGTGACTTTGCAGCCGCTTCGTCGCTACCCGCTGGATGCGGCGATCCTGTTCTCCGACATCCTGACCATTCCTGATGCGATGGGGCTGGGGCTCTATTTTGAAGCCGGTGAAGGCCCGCGTTTTTCTTCACCACTGACGAATCGTGCCGATGTCGAAAAACTGCCGGTTCCGGATCCTGAAATGGAACTCGGGTATGTCATGAATGCCGTGCGAACCATCCGTAAGAACCTGCAAGGTGAAGTACCGCTTATCGGTTTCTCCGGCAGCCCGTGGACGCTGGCGACGTATATGGTAGAAGGGGGCAGCAGTAAAGCCTTCACCAAAATCAAAAAGATGATGTACGCCGATCCGGCGACTATGCATCTGTTACTCGATAAAGTGGCAGACAGCGTCATTCTTTACCTTAATGCACAGATCAAAGCTGGCGCCCAGTCTGTGATGATTTTTGACACATGGGGCGGCGTGTTGACTCCTCGCGATTACCGCGAATTCTCCCTGAACTATATGCACAAAATTGTTGATGGTCTGATCCGTGAAAACGAAGGACGTCGTGTGCCGGTGACTCTGTTTACCAAAGGCGGTGGTCAGTGGCTGGAAGCGATGGCCGCAACGGGGTGCGATGCGCTGGGTCTGGACTGGACCACCGATATTGCCGATGCACGCCGTCGTGTGGGTGACAAAGTCGCGATTCAGGGCAACATGGATCCTTCAATGTTGTATGCCTCGCCAGTGCGTATAGAACAGGAAGTGGAGACCATTCTGGCCGGTTTCGGCAAAGGCAATGGTCATGTGTTCAATCTGGGCCACGGCATTCATCAGGATGTCCCGCCGGAAAATGCGGGTGCCTTTGTGGAAGCGGTGCATAGCCTGTCCCGGCAATATCACGAGTGAAATCCCGGTATGATCGATACCCGTGCTTTACGTGAAGAACAAAGGATTCTCGCAGATCAGATCGAACTGCAGGATCCGCCAGGATTTATCACTCCCGCGTTGATCGCGGGAGTGGATGTCGGTTTCGAACAGGGCGGTGAGGTGACACGTGCGGCGGTGGCTGTTTTACGCTACCCAACGCTGGAACTGGTGGAATATCAGATTGCCCGCATTCCCACTGTTATGCCATACATTCCCGGTTTCCTTTCCTTCCGCGAACTTCCCGCACTGCTGCAAGCCTGGCAGCAACTCTCATTGCAGCCTGATTTGGTTTTTGTCGACGGGCAAGGGATCGCGCATCCGCGCCGTCTCGGCGTTGCCAGTCACTTTGGTCTGATGATCGACGTGCCGACGATTGGTGTGGCGAAAAGTCGTCTATGCGGTCAGTTCCTGCCATTAGGCGATGAACTACACAGCCGCCAGGCGCTGTACGAAGGGGATGAACAGATTGGCTGGGTGTGGCGCAGCAAGCTACGCTGTAATCCATTATTCATCTCACCCGGTAATCGTATCAGCATGGATTCATCGTTTTATTGGGTCGAACAGTGCATAAGGCAATATCGTCTGCCGGAGCCTACCCGTTGGGCGGATGCTGTGGCATCAAACCGGGCGGCGTTTCAACGCTGGCAACGGTTGAGTGATGATCTTTAGGAATCAAGGAATAGGGATATTGATTTATTTCAGGTAAACTCCCGCGCAGAAAAGTTAACGAGATCAACTCATGTTACGTAATCCAATTCATTTACGTCTCGAAAAGCTGGAAAGCTGGCAACACGTGACGTTTATGGCGAGCTTGTGTGAACGCATGTATCCGAACTATCAGGCATTTTGCCTGGAAACCGGGTTTGGTGAACCACAGCTTTACCGCCGCATCCTGGATTTAATTTGGGAAACGCTGGTGGTAAAAGACGCCAAGGTCAATTTTGACTCACAGCTCGAAAAACTGGAGGAAGCGGTGCCTTCTTCTGATGATTACGACATCTATGGGGTTTATCCGGCCATTGATGCGTGTATTGCATTAGGCGAACTGATTCATTCGCGTCTGAGTGGCGAAACGCTGTCTCACGCGGTTGCCGTCAGTGAGACGTCAATTCGTACTGTCGCGATGCTGGAAATGACTCAGGCCGGGAAAGAAATGACCGATGAAGAACTCAAAGTCATTCCTGCCGTTGAAGAAGAATGGGACATCCAATGGGAGATTTTTCGCCTGTTGGCTGACTGTGAGGAGCGTGACCTGGAATTAATAAAAGGGTTACGTTCTGACCTGCGTGAAGCTGCTGTCAGTAACATTGGCATAAATTTAGCGCAATAAGGCAAGAAAACGTGATTTAACGCCTGATTTGTCGTGCCTTAAGGCTTCACATCCGCACCCTGTCTGGTCTACATTTGGGGGGCGTAAAAAAAGTGGCTATCGGTGCGTGTATGCAGGAGGGTGCTGTCAATCGGCATATCCGTCGCACTTGATGCTTTGCAAACGATAAACACACTGTAAAGGATAACTTATGAACAAGACTCAACTGATTGATGTAATTGCGGACAAAGCTGATCTTTCCAAAGCACAGGCCAAAGTTGCTCTTGAATCTACCCTGTCTGCTATTACCGAGTCTCTGAAAGAAGGTGATGCTGTACAATTAGTTGGTTTCGGGACTTTCAAGGTAAATCATCGTAACGAGCGTACTGGTCGTAACCCACAGACTGGTAAAGAAATCAAAATCGCAGCTGCAAACGTGCCTGCGTTCGTTTCTGGTAAAGCTCTGAAAGACGCTGTTAAGTAATTGCTTGCAGTGAAAAGAATAAGCGGGGGGGCCTTTAAGGCCCTTCAGTTTATCACCCCCGGACTGGTAGCAGGTTTACTGGTGCTCGGTCTGGTGGGTTGCAGTTCTAAAAAAGGCCCTGAGTTATTCTTTGCCAGCGGCTATGTCGCTGATCAAGGTATCAACCGGCTCTGGCGCGAAGACAGCGCACAGCACGAGCCTCAAACCATTCTCAACGTCTATAGCCCCTATTACGGCGGCGATACAATTATTACCCGATACGAATTCCAGCAGGGGCAATTGCACCTGATTAAAGAAACCCATGCGACTAAAACTGATTTGGGTGTCATGCTGCGTTTTGACGAGGGTGGCAACGTTAGCTTTATGCAGCGACAACTCCCTGAGCGCCGCGAGAAGTTATCGTCAGACGAAATCGAACGCTATAAATATGAAGCGTCAAAAACCCTCGATCTGAGCAATGCGCTGCGGGCAGGGAATGTCCGGCTGGTCCAGGCACGCTGGCGCAAAGGGTTAATAACGACCTGCGCAGGCGAGCAGGTGACGCCGGCACTGACCGTCCGTTCACAGGTCTGGCTGGCGAAACGGGCCAGCCGAAGTAATGATAATCTGGGCTTAGCCTGGCTGACGGCTCCGCAAGGCAACGAACTGTTGCTGGTCGCCAATGAAGATTTCTGTAAATGGGAACCAAAAGAGTCTGATCTCTGATCCCGTTTTCACTATTGAAAAGGCACGCCGAAGCGTAATGCCGGTCACTTAAGCATTTTTATGAATACAAATTCATTTTTGTGCTTCAAAGGATAATGAAGGAATCAGGCTTATAGCGCTATTTTTCTTCATCGAAGGCCCAAATTCACGGGCCTCATTTCCTTAAGTGACCGGCATTACGCCGAAGCGTGCCTTTTTTGATCGTCGGGTGAGATGTAATTACTGATTACGTTCGCGGTCGATGGCGCGATAACCGATGTCTTTGCGGCAGAAACTACCTTCCCAATGAATGTCTTTCGCTAAATCATAAGCGCGTGCCTGGGCTGCTTCCACCGTTTTACCCAATGCCGTCACACATAACACGCGACCGCCATTAGTGACCACACGTTCATCCTGCAAACGGGTCCCGGCGTGGAAGACTTTACCATCCGGCACTTCTTCCAGCGGCAGGCCATGAATAACGTCTCCGGTTTTATAATCAGCAGGATAGCCACCGGCTGCGAGCACGACACCCAGAGACGGGCGCGGATCCCACTCAGATGTTTTATCACCCAGACGACCTTCAGCACCGGCCAGGCATAAATCCACAAGATCAGAACGCAGACGTAACATGATCGGCTGAGTTTCCGGATCGCCGAAACGGCAGTTGAACTCGATCACTTTCGGCTGGCCGTCGGCTGAAATCATCAGACCGGCATACAGGAAACCGGTATAAGTGTTATTTTCCGCCGCCATACCGCGAACAGTCGGCCAGATGACCTGATCCATCACGCGTTGATGGATTTCATCGGTTACGACCGGCGCCGGAGAATAGGCTCCCATGCCGCCCGTGTTCGGACCGCTGTCGCCGTCACCCACGCGTTTGTGATCCTGACTGGTCGCCATCGGTAACACATTGCTGCCGTCGACCATGACGATGAAACTGGCTTCTTCGCCATCGAGGAATTCCTCGATAACAATGCGATGACCTGCATCACCGAAAGCATTTCCCGCCAGCATGTCGTGAACGGCGTCTTCCGCTTCTTTCAACGTCATCGCAACAATGACGCCTTTACCTGCTGCCAGACCATCGGCTTTGATGACTATCGGTGCGCCTTTGCTGCGCAGATAAGCCAGGGCGGGTTCGATTTCGGTGAAGTTCTGATAATCGGCACTTGGGATGTTATGGCGAGCCAGAAAATCCTTAGTGAAGGCTTTAGAACCTTCCAGTTGCGCGGCTTCCTGCGTCGGGCCAAAAATTTTCAGACCGGCTGCACGGAAAGCATCAACCACGCCAATCACCAGCGGCGCTTCAGGGCCGACAATCGTCAGCCCGATGTCATTACTTTTAGCGAAAGCCACCAAACCGGCGATATCCGTTGCGGCGATATCAACGTTTTCCAGTAACGGTTCCAGCGCGGTACCGGCGTTGCCTGGTGCAACAAAGACTTTATCAGCCAAAGGTGACTGCGATGCCTTCCATGCCAGTGCATGTTCACGCCCGCCGTTACCGATAATTAAAATATTCATTCGAAGACTCCGGGTGAGCGGGCGCATCGCACCCGCTAAAAGAAAATTAATGACGGAAATGGCGCATGTCGGTGAACAGCATTGCAATGCCGTGTTCGTTAGCCGCGGCGATCACTTCATCGTCACGGATAGAACCGCCTGGCTGGATAACACAGGTAATACCTACCGCTGCCGCAGCGTCGATACCGTCGCGGAACGGGAAGAAGGCATCAGAAGCCATTACGGAACCGGCTACTTCCAGGCCTTCGTCAGCGGCTTTAATACCGGCAATTTTAGCGGAGTAAACGCGGCTCATCTGGCCTGCGCCGATACCGATGGTCATTTTGTCTCGGGCATACACAATGGCGTTGGATTTGACGAATTTTGCGACTTTCCAGCAGAACAGGGCATCTGTCAGTTCCTGCTCTGTCGGCTGGCGCTCGGATACCACACGCAGATCAGCGGTATCAACCATACCCAAATCGCGATCCTGAACCAGCAGGCCGCCGTTAACACGTTTGAAGTCGAGCGCTTTCTGGCGACCTTCCCATTGTCCGCAGGTCAGTACACGAACGTTTTGTTTCGCGGCGGTGAGTGTCAGTGCCTCGGCACTTACCGATGGTGCGATGATCACTTCCACAAACTGACGGCTGATGATCGCTTTTGCCGTTTCAGCATCCAGTTCACGGTTGAAGGCGATAATGCCGCCGAAAGCTGAGGTCGGGTCAGTCTGATAGGCGCGTTCATAAGCTGCCAGTATGCTGTCGCCGATAGCAACGCCGCAAGGGTTGGCGTGTTTGACAATGACGCAGGCCGGTTCAGCAAACTCTTTCACACATTCCAGAGCCGCATCGGTATCCGCAATGTTGTTATAGGAAAGTGCTTTGCCCTGCAGCTGGGTAGAAGTGGCAACCGAAGCTTCGCTGACGTTCTCTTCTATATAGAAGGCAGCGTTCTGATGGCTGTTCTCGCCATAACGCATATCTTGTTTCTTTATATAGCTGAGATTCAGTGTGCGCGGGAACTGGCCGGAAGCCGATTCAGTATCACCGTGGTAAGCCGGAACCATCGTGCCAAAGTAGTTAGCAATCATGCCGTCGTAAGAGGCGGTGTGTTCAAAGGCTTTAATCGCCAGGTTGAAACGAGTCGCCAGCGTCAGCGAGCTGTTGTTGGCATCCATCTCTTCAATAATAGAAGCGTAATCGCTGCTCTTTACTACGATCGCCACATCTTTATGGTTCTTCGCTGCCGAGCGAACCATGGTAGGGCCGCCGATATCAATGTTTTCTACCGCATCTTCCAGTGAACAATCTGGACGTGCGACGGTTTGTGCGAACGGATAAAGGTTAACGACCACCATGTCGATTGGCGCAATGGAATGTTGTGCCATGATTTCATCATCTTTCCCGCGACGACCGAGGATGCCACCGTGAACTTTCGGGTGCAGGGTTTTGACGCGTCCATCCATCATTTCCGGGAAGCCGGTGTAGTCAGAGACTTCAGTGACTGGCAGGCCGGCTTTCGCCAACAGGCTGGCGGTGCCGCCAGTGGAAAGTAATTCAACGCCACGCGAAGACAGAGCCTGGGCGAATTCTACGATACCGGCTTTGTCAGAAACACTGAGCAGGGCACGGCGGATTGGACGAGATTGTTGCATGGTGGTTATATCCTTGGCTTTGGAGTCGCAGTAAAGAGCGTTATCTGAATTCAATGACGCTTTTCTTCTCTTTATATAGAGCAATTTGCAGAAAAACGCGGGATTGAGCTTGGATAACTTCCCTTCGGCGACTGACTTTTCATTTATTACCCCTAAAGGGCAGTGAAAACTGACGCGCGAAATTGTAGCGAAAACGATTGCGCGACGCTCGCAAAATTTGAGATTCCTGTGCCTCTGTGGATAAATCTGTGCAAAACACGGTATAAGCAGTGGGTTTGCTGTGTAATGCAGCAAACGGTGTTTTTTCTTAAAATTAGCCCTTGCGGCCTGCTGAGAACTCCCTATAATGCCGCTCCATCGACAGGGAACAACGTGAACAACATCACG
>NZ_JABAED010000042.1:0-28574 GCF_023701875.1 Rahnella sp. CG8 | reverse complement strand
TGTTTTTTTTCCGGCGGCATTATCGCCCCGGCTAAATCGGTGGCGGGATTATGGGTGATCAAATATTCCTGTACCGCATAATGCCGGTGATCCGCTGCTGTAACCACATGGCAACTTCAAGATTGCCTTTTTTCTCGGTGATGCGCAGGGGGACAAGCAAATCGCCGGTGGTGATATCGGTGATGGGGATTTGGCCAATTCTCGGGAAGACTTGTAGCTCAAGCGAACGCAGAATGCGTCCCGCATGGACTTCTGACCAGTGGTGATTACGGCCATGCCATGGGCGAGCGACGTCTTCAAAGGTGTTGCCATGCTTCCTGTCTGGCTTTTCCCATTGCCGCTTGAGTCCGGGATCGGTCCCCTGATTTAAATCAGTCCATTCTTTGAAGCGTAGCATCTAGACGCCCATATTGCCGCCAGAAAAACGGGGGATGGCGTGAAAGCGCGATAAGAACTCATTGAGGACGAGTACCGTTTCGTGGATCTATCACGTTCTCAGATGTGGTACGGCGAGGAGCACACCATCCTATAGCGACTCCGAACCGCCATCGACGTGTGAATTGATTAACCCAGTTTTTCCAGGCCGGCATCAGTTGATGTTGTTGCATAACATAAATCAATGTCAGCACGCCATTCACTATCGATGATAGTGAAACGGCAAGCTTATTTTGGATCATGATGCCTCCTTCGTCGGTAACTCGCCCCACAGCATCGCCCCATCAATTCGCCCCACGGTGTTGGGCGAAAAGGCGGGGCGAAAGCATGGGGCGCGAGAGGTGGCCGCGCTGCGACCATGCGCCGGAAAATACGCTTCCCGGCCCGAACGGCGTGCGCCGGTTCAAGCGGGCTGGACGCCCTTATGAACTTGCGCATGGGGGTAATGTCGTGGCTGGACGCCGCGCCAAAACCCCCAACGTCAACGGCGGCACACCGTCGCCCGCTACGCGCGACCACCCCCTTTGAGACGCCGTTTTTCACCTATTTTTTCTTTTGTCCGTTCCGGCCAAGCGAAAAAATGGGAAAACGCCTTCAAAGAGGGTGGTCGCGCCACGCTACCGGCTTTTGGCCGGAGACTTAGCCGCGACGGTGTGCGGGGCTACGCCCCCCAAATAAACCGCTATCGTGGGCGATAGCTTTTCGCTCGCTGGGGCGGCGAAATTTATTCGGCTCCCCCCGGCCAGCTCGGTTCACCTGGGGGTGAACGCTCGCCGGTGGGTTCGGGCGACGCAAATTAGCAATTTCTGCGAAATTGAATTTACTCGCCTTACGCCACGTTTAAATTCATGCAGAGCATGAGTTTAAACGCCTCAAAAGCGCTGCCTGTTCGTGTGCGTATTCCAGCAAAAAAATGAGAATGCATTCTGGCGTATGAATAACGATCCCGATGGGAAAGTTTAGTCGGTGGATAGTTTATAGGCTGTTTCGAGTGTATCACTGTTTTTGCATTTCGTTCTTACCCCGGTAACGCTGTAACGTCAGGCTAAACTGACGAATGGGTTAATTATTATGTGGAATCAAAAATACAGTTTTTTTACTTTAGATGAGATATGTTTTTTACAAAAGCAGCAACGTCAGGGCTAGTTTTTTTTGGAATGTGGACTAAGGCAACCTGATACAAAACTTGCACTCCTGTAAGGGTGCAAAAAGAAACATTTTTCCATCCACTTTTTCGCATAAATTCAGGGACAAGACTAACACCCAGCCCCGAAGCAACAAGACCAATAATGGTTTCCATCTGCACGGCTCGCTGGGCAACCTCCGGAATAAATCCTTCTTTTTCACAGGCATCAAGAACAGAGCGATAGAGACCGGGCCCTTCCTCTTCAGGAAATAATATCCATGGTTCCGAGGCCAGTGCAGCAAGCGGCAGAGTATCGCTTACAGTCAGGGGGTGGTTTTGCGGCAAAGCAACGATCAACTTGCTGGTAAGAAGTAAGTGATATGACAGTTTTTGAATCGCATATTCCGGAACGGGTAACACCACAATCCCCACGTCAAGAGAATCCTCCAGAAGACCTGAAACCTGGCGGGCAGTTGTCATTTCTTTCAACTCAAGAACAACATCCGGGCGGGATAAGCGAAAACGAGCGATCATTTCGGGAAGCAAATGCCTGACGGCGCTGGCCACAAAACCGATACGTAAAATTCCGGTCATACCCTGGCCAGCCCGTCTGGTCAGTAGCATCGATCTTTCCATTTGCATGAGCGTCGTGACCGCTTCCTTTTGCAAGACTTTGCCTGCGGGTGTAAGTGCCGTTATGCGATTTGTTCGTTCAAAAAGGCGGGTGCCCAGTATCTCCTCCATATGGCGGATCGCTGCTGTCAGCGGGGGTTGAGCCATATGCAGGCGTTCTGCCGCTTTGCTGATATTCATGGTCTCCGCGACAATGAGAAATTGTCGGAGCTGACGCAGGGTTAGCATATCGCGATACCTCAAAAGTATTATGATGGCTTCATAATAGTATTAGACATACCGCGGGGGCTACACGAAGATAATTTTCGTCTATATCAGTGGAGCATAAATGATGAGCATCCTCAGACTGGTGTCACTGACTTACCGCAGCATGAATATACTGGGAGTCCTGCTTATGTCCGTATCATCAGTGCTGGCAGCGCCAGAAAAAAATGATACTTCTACACCGATCAGCCGTACGGACAGATACATTTCGCTTGAGGGCGATGAACAACTTTATGTCAGGGAAGTTCGCCTGAAATCAGGCACCATGACACCACAACCGCCTGTTCTGCTGATTCACGGTGCTCGGGTTCCCGGCCTTGCATCCTTTGATCTGCCCGTGAAAGGGGGATCTCTGGCAGCAGACCTGGCTCTGGCGGGCTTTCAGGTTTATATCCTTGACCTGCGGGGCTATGGGTTATCAAGCCGGCCAGCTGCAATGAATGCGCCCGCTGACCAGTCAGCTCCGTTGATACGTACTGCGGATGCCATAGATGATCTCGTTCACGCCGTGCATTCTATTCAGGTGTGGAGTGGTTCACCACGCATAAATATCCTGGGATGGGCAACAGGTGGTCACTGGGCTGGAGCTTATGCAGCAAAATACCCACAGACCGTCGAACGACTGGTTTTATATAACACACTTTATGGTGGAAGTCCTCATCACCCGACACTGGGATTTGGTTCGCCACTGGATGATCCCAGACATCCCGGGCATTTTAACTCTGCGCAGTTTGGCGGCTGGCGGTTGAACACACAGGAAAGCCTGTTCCCGGCATGGGATAACAGTATTCCCGTGGCGGATAAAACACAGTGGCGTGATGAAGCTGTTAAACGTGCTTATGGTGATGCAGCACTGCGATCGGACAGCACTTCTCAACTTAGGACACCACCGAGTTTCCGAGCGCCAACAGGTGCTATGGCTGATAGTTTTGAACTGGCTACTGGCAGAAAACAGTGGTCCGCCACTGCACTAACAACCGTCCCGGTCTTGGTTATACGCTCAGAACGGGATTTCTGGAGCAGGCAGGAAGATGCTGATGCCATTATGAAAGACGCCCCCATAGCCGAGGGGTTGACCATTCCTGAAGCCACACATTTTGTGCATCTTGACCGGGACAGTGCGGGCAGAAAACTGTTTTTGCAGGCCGTTATCAGATTCTTGGAAAACCAGTTCTGACAAGAGCGTCCCAGGATGAAGGTCGTTTAAATAGGTGCGAGGAATATAATTTCCTGCATCATCTACAAAAAAGAATCTTATTTACATCTGATACCATCAGAATTCAGTACCCGGTACGAATGACGATTTTAACGAATGGTTTCGTCGCAACTAGGGGGCTATGATTCTAATGCAGACCTCTTGCTGGACACCGCTAAATGGAGATCAATTTATCACTTCGCACAACTTGCGGGTGGCTATAAGCCAATGCGATTGCCGATTCAGATCCCGCTCTATCAGTTTTACGCGGCCGATTGCGAGAACGTTAATCTGCCGCCGATTGATATGGTCGGTGGGTGGAAAGATGCATTACCTGATTTGGATATTCATTCTGTTTCCATTCCCGGTGGACATCTATCGATGATGACTGACATCGACCATCGTAAGCAGCTGGCTGAGGCATTCAATCGCGCACTCTCAAAACTCAATGGTGATTGAGAGTGAGCATTGCGCGCGCCGTTCACTGACTCATAAGGGGCGCCGGTGCAAAATTCGTTATTACCCATTTAATATGGTTCGTAAATAGACCCCCCGCTGCCAGCAGCGGGAAATATATCCAGAAATGGATTCAAATAACATAATGTTATAGTGGTAAATTGCTTTTCAAAAGAAGACCATAGGTAAAATTTAGGCGTTGCTCAAAATGATGCCATAAATCGACATATCAGCAGAATGTGAATCGGCGCCGGAATACAAATTGGAGATATCATGGCTAATCCCTATCGCGAAATGCTGACAACCCCTGGAGTGATGGGATTGGTGTTCGCGAGTTTTATTGTGCGCCTGCCACAGGCGATGATCGGCATCGGCATCATTACCATGTTGGCGGAGCAGCGTGGCCTTTATTGGCTGGCGGGCTCGGTCGCAGCCACATTTACGTTAGCAAACGCGCTTATCGGCCCGCACGTGTCAAAATTCGTTGACCGGCACGGCCAGAGCCGGGTTCTTCCGGTTATTACCGCCTTCAGCATTGTCATGCTGCTGGCGCTGCTGATTGCAGCCTATATGAAAGTCACTGCTCCATTCCTTTTTATTCTTGCTGCACTGGCCGGCACAATGCCGAACATGCCGGCTATGATAAGGGCACGCTGGACAGCGCTTTTCCGTGGCAAGCCACAATTGCACACGGCTTTTTCCCTCGATACCGCTCTCACGGAACTGTCTTATATTGTCGGCCCGGTACTGTCCATTGGCCTGAGCACGAGCGTCTTTGCCGAAGCCGGACCGCTTGCTGCCGTTTTGTTACTGGTGATTGGCATGACCGCCTTTCTTTTGCAACGGCAGACGGAGCCGAAGGTGGTCAGCAGCGGCAGGGGGATCGGAAGTTCTACTTTGCGTATCCCCGGTCTTCGTATCATCTTTCTGGCGCTTATGGCGATGGGCGTGATCGGAGGTTCAATCGACGTAGCCGTCGTAGCCTTCGCCAAGACACAGCATTGGCCAGCGGCAGCCAGTTTCATCCTTGCCGCCTACGCGCTCGGCTCGGTGATCTCCGGCCTGGCTTTCGGCGCGTTCAGGATTACCTTACCGCTTGAGAGACAATTCCTTATTGGGATACTGGTCACGGCAGTAACAGCGATATTGCCCATTCTCTCACCGGACGTCTATATCATGACGGGAATGGTCTTTGTGGCAAGCTTATCCTTCGCGCCGACCATGGTCGCCGTCATGAATCTTGGCACCCTCATTGTTCCACCGGCCAAGCTCACCGAAGGACTGGCGTGGATGACGACCGGCATTAGCATTGGCGTAGCGCTCGGCAGCGCACTTTCGGGTAGAATTATCGACGCCTTTGGTGCGCGGGCGGGTTTCGGCGTCCCCATTGCCGCTGGGCTCGTTATGGTGGTGGTCGTGCTTATCGGTCTGCGTACACTTCGTGCCGCGTCCGAGACGCACGAAGCGCTGACCTTCCCGTAATGAAAAGTTGCAATCTCTGCCATCTGTTGATGCTACATACACTATAAAGACTTCGTCCCGGAGCGCAGGATTTAAATCGTTAAAAAGCACACAGCCTTATTTACTTTGGAAATGAACACCGCCGGGGATATGCCGCTTCTTGTCCAGCCCGCTTGTTCGTTTATTCAGCACTGATACGCAGCAATGACGGCTTCCGCGGCTTCGATAAAACCGGCGCCTCCCGGTCCTTGCGTGATCCAGCGGGGAGGCGTGGGGATCTCGTGCAGGTATTGGCGCACCGTGCTGACGCCCACCGTATGTTGGAAGAAGTTGAACATGGGCGCATCATTAGTCGAATCGCCCGTGTAAAGAACAATATCCGGCCGGGAGTCGATGTCCACGTCGTAGATCTCCGCCAGTATGCGCCGCGTCATGGCCAGTTTGTCATAGTTACCCAACCAGCCCAACACCCATATATTGTTGAAGGTAGTGTTTGCACCGGAAGCGCGTAAGCGCTCAGCCAGGCCGAGGGCAATAGCGTTATCTTCCGGTTGCGCAAAAGCAATGCTGGTCAACCGAAATGGCTGATCGTCGGCGAAAGTGGCACCCGGTATTGCGTTGAGCACCTCTTTGGCGATGTCGTCCAGCCGGCTACGGATGCCCGGCAGTTCTTCCGGCGTGTGCCAGAATCTACGCACTACGCCGTGCCCATGCGGTGCACGTTGGAAAAACAGGCCGCCGTTCTCGCCAATCACGCCATCGACCGGCCACATCCTAGCCATCTGATCGCACCAGCCCGCGGGTGCCGCAGTGACTGGAATGACTTTTATCCCTATCGCCTGTAATCGCTCAAGCGCTGCGTAAGTCGCAGCAGCCAGCCTGCCCTGGTAGGTCAGCGTTTCATCCATATCAGTCAGGATGAAACGTACCGATCGAAATGCATTGGCTGGGGCGGTAGAGAGTGGTTGCATGGTTGTTTCGCTTCTTTCTTATCATATTTTGTTGTGGATGAAGAAATTACATAACCTGATTATCAACGTTATGATCATTCCCTGCGTGAAGGCGTGTCAATAAGCGTTCGCATCGCCTTAATAAACCGCTCGGTGGGTTGTGCCGCAACGCTGCGCCCGGCGGTAATGGCCGTAATGGCTATGGGGAGCTTAGGTATGAATGGCTTGATTGACAGGCCATCAATATTCGTGCCTGACAGAGTAAATTCATCTACCAGCGTCAATCCGGCCCCCTGGCGCACCAGATTCACCGCCATCGTATACCGGTTGGTCTCCAGCGCGGATACCGGACGTTCGCGAAAACCGGGAATAGCGGCGGACATCATGGCAATCAGGCGCGGGTCGGTGGTGATGTAGATCAACTCGCGGGGATCGATATCGTCCCAGGTCACTGCCGCCTGCGCCGCCAAGGGGTGCGTTTGCGGCATAACGCACACTATCTCGCCACGGCAAACCAGGTTGCCCACCGGTGTTGAACTCTCCTCCGGCTGAATGATAAATCCCAGGTCGTACTGCCCCTGCCCGACGGCGTTCTCGATGTCGTTGTTTAGACACATGTCGAGCACCAGGCCGTAATCGGGAAATTCTTGCCGGAACATGGCGGCGGCCAGCGGCAGAATGTTAATCGCCAGGGCGGGGGTGGCACAGATACGCAACTGACCGAAACGGTAGCGCCGTACATGGTCAAGGAAACGTTCAAAGCGGGCCATGCCCTCCTGCATGCGCATGGCCTCTTCAAACACCTGTTCGGCCTCGGGTGTAGGCACCATTTTTCCATTGGCGCGCTCGAACAACGTGAAACCGATCTGCTGCTCGACCAACGCTAGGCTTTTGCTTACCGAAGGCTGCGACATACCGAGCGCCTGGGCGGCCGCGGTCACCGATCCAAGCTGTACCACCTTGACGAAAACATCAAGCTGTTTTGAACTCATTGCCATAAGTGAATATTCTTATATGAATTATGCATTTTGGTGAATGCCTATTGGGTTATAAACTGGCCACAATTATTCTTTTTGGAGCATAACATGAAATTTCGAATGACACAGTGGGTGGCCGCTTCTACTTTAGCCTTGGGCGTGATGTTTGGCCTGACTTCGATGTGCGCCGCCGCCAGCCTGCAGGATATTTTAGGCGGCAAGGTCGTGCGTATCGGCGCCGTCAATGCACCGCCCTGGTACCAGAAGGATCTGCGCACCAATGAATGGACCGGTCTGGTTCCCGATATCGCCCAGGCCTTGTTTCAATCCACCGGCGTAAAAATCGAATATATCGATACCCAGTGGGGAACGGCGGTGGCCGGTTTGCAGTCCGATCGTTTTGATCTGCTGGGCGGGTTTAACAACACGCCGGAGCGGGCAAAAGCCATCGACTTTACGCGGCCGATGGGCGCGCACAAGATTGGCGTCCTGACCCTCGAAAACCAGGCCGATAAGTATGCCACCTGGGACCAGATTAACGTTGCTTCCGTCAAACTCGCGGCCATCGACGGTTCGGCGGCGGTCACATTGCTGCAGCCCAAGTTGCTGAATACGCAGTGGATCATTGTGCCGACCAGCGATGCCATGCAACTCGAATTGGAGAGCGGCCGGGCCAATGTTCTACTCACCAACGACATTCAAATGTCGCAATACATCGCCAAACGCGGCCGCGGGACCATGATTATTCCCACGCCGGTACAGGAGCAACCTACTAATATCGGTTTGCGCAAAGATCGGGCTGCGTTACGTGAATGGCTGGACCAGCGGCTTGACAGCCTGCAGAACGACGGCACGCTCGACCGTATCTGGAGCAAATATATCGTCCAGGCAACGAAACCATGAGCGAGTCTTTACTGCCGCCGTTGCTGAGAGTTAAATCCCTGGGCAAGTCTTTTGCCGGGCGGCCGGTACTGAGCGACATTTCTTTCCAGGTCCATACCGCCGAAGTCATCGGGTTGATCGGACGTAGCGGTTCGGGTAAATCGACCCTGTTGCGCTGCCTCAACCGGCTTGAGCACCCCGATACGGGCCGGATTTGGCTGGCTGACGAAGAAATAGGATTCCAGGGAACCAAACGTCATCCCGCGCGCGCAGGGACGTTGGCCCGGCAACGTGCCGCAATGTCGATGGTGTTTCAGCATTTTAATCTCTGGCCGCACCGTACGGTGCTGCAAAATGTCACTGAGGGGCCCATTTCGGTGCGCGGTGTGCCCCGTGACCTCGCCATCGCGCAAGCCATGGCGATCCTGACACGGATAGGTTTGGCGTCAAAGGCCCATGCCTATCCGGTGACCTTGTCCGGTGGCCAGCAGCAACGGGTGTCCATCGCCCGTGCGCTGGCCATGCAACCGCGCCTGATTCTGTTCGACGAACCGACGTCCGCCCTGGATCCTGAACTGGTCGGTGAAGTGCTGTCGGTTATGACCGATTTGGCCGGTTCCGGCACCACCATGCTGGTGGTGACACATGAAATGCGGTTTGCGTTGCGGGTCTGCCATCGCATTCTGTTTCTTGACCAAGGCCGGATTGTTGATCAGGGAACGCCCGCGGCGCTATTGCAACGTCCTCCTGACACGGCGATCCGCCGTTTTCTTGCCTCGTCCGGTCCCATGCCCGAGAGAAACTGACTATGCCTGCTTATCAATGGGATTTTGGGGTATTGCTTGACTATCGGGGGGTGCTGGCCGACGGCATTCTTATGACGATCCGGGTGCTGGCTTTATCGGTCACGCTGGGCATCCTCGTCGGGCTGGTGCTGGCCCCCTTGCGCGCCGCGACATCTCGGCTGGTGCGCCTACCGGCGCAAGCACTGATCGAAGTGGTGCGCTCCATACCGCCGCTGGTGCTGGTGGTGTGGGCCTACTACTGCCTGCCGATATTGACGGGCTTGACGTTGTCCTCCTACTGGACCTGTGTGTTGGCCCTGGCGCTGTATGGCAGCGTCTTTTTCGCCGAGATTTTCCGATCGGGTTTGCAGTCGGTGGACCCCGGATTAGCGGAAGCGGGGCTTGCGGTAGGGATGACCCCTTTCAAAGTCCTCGTGCGTATTACCGCGCCCATTGGTTTCCTGCGCATCCTGCCCGCCTTTGTCGGTCAATGTGTCATGTCGGTAAAAAACTCGGTCCTTGGCAGCTACATCGCGGTAGGAGAGTTGCTTTATCAGGGCCAACGTCTGAGCACCGCGACTTTCCGGCCTTTGGAAACGCTGACCTTTGTCGCCCTGTTTTTTGTCGTCACTATACTGCCGCTCTCTGTGCTGGCCAGCTATGTGGAACGGCGTATCCAGGCCCGTTACTTTAAACGCTGAACAGAGATTTTACTCCATGACATTGACCCGTACCCTGGTTCGTTTCGCGACCCATCTGGCTATTACGGACGTGCCGCAAGCTATGCTGCACAAGCTGCAACTGCATATGCTTGACGCCATCGGCTGCGGCTGGGCCGCCAGCCGCACCACCATGGCGCAGCGGGCACGGTCTGCCGCGCTGGCGCTCGGCGGGACCGGACCCTGCCTGGTATTTGGCGACGCCCGGGGGCATACCCCGGCGGCGGCGGCTTTCGCCAATGCCTTTATCATCAATGCCCTCGACCATGATGACGGCGTCGAAATTGAAGGAAAAGGCCTGGGGCATCCCGGCGCAACGCTGATGGCGGCGGCGATGGCGGCGATGGATCAGCAGCCACACTCTATCGACCGGGCTGATGTGCTGGCGGCGCTGGCCGCCGGTTTTGAAGTGAATAATCGCCTTATCCATGCGTTGCAGCCGAGTGCGGAGCGTTTTGCCCAGGTCTATGGCGTCGCCCAGCACCAGGCCATCGGCGCAGCTGTGGTGTATGGCCGGCTGTGCCGTTTCGATGAACCCACCATGCATAAGGCCATTGGTCTGGCCGCGACTCTGACCTGTGTGCCCAGCCTTCATAAATACAATTGGCAGGACCGTCCTATCGCTTCGCTTAAGGATGCCGTCGCGCCGGCGGCGCAAGCGGGGGTGCAGGCCGCCATCATGGCCCGATTGGGGTTTGAGGGGAGTAGGGATGTGCTGGATGGTCCGCAAGGTTATTGGCGGATGGTGGGGTCAGATCGTTTTGCGCCGGAGATCCTGGTTGACGGGCTGGGAATCCATTGGTATATCGGCTACGGCAGCTTCAAGCGCTATCCGGCCTGCCGCTGGCTGGCGTGCGCGCTGGAGTGTATAGACACTATTATGCAGGACACCGGCTGGACGCCGGGGGAGATTGCCCGCATCGAGGTGCATGCTCCCGCACGATTAGCCGATGATTTCATGGACTATGCGCCGGACAATCCGACCGATGCCCAGTTCAGTTTGCCATACACGCTGGCGGCCGCTGCCATGGGCCTGACCCGCGGCGCGGCTTGGTATGAGGTGGAATACCTGCATTCTCCGCGCCTGCGGGAGTTGGCGGCAAAAGTCCAGGTCGCGGTGGACCCGATGCTGGATGAACGTATGCGCGGTGCAGACCGCCAGCCCGGCGCACGCGTCATCGTCTTCAATCTTGCTGGCATTCGGGTGGAGCAAACATTGTTTGTGCCGCTTGGCGGCGCCCTTCGGCCGATGCACGAGGAGGAAATTGTGGAAAAAGCGCGCATCAATCTTACCGGTCATGTCAGGGATCCTGAAGGCGTCATCGCAGGCATTCTGCAAATAGCAAAGCCAGGGGACACTTATGCTGGGGCCAAGGATGTCGTGAGGGAGTTTCTTTTGTGATCGTCCGCTCTCAAGACGGGAGAACACTGGACAGGCAGGCTAGCAGTAATCTATTAAAGTAAAGATTATTCTGACCATTATATTTCATTAATTAGGTAATTAAGATGCCTGGGAGCGAAAATGTCTATCTTAATGGGGTTACTTTCAGCGATTTGCTGGGGTAGTACGGATTTTCTGGCGGGCTCGGCAGCGCGCAAGATCGGTGTTTCAAAGTCACTATTTTTTAGCCAAATTTTCGGTCTGCTGCTTCTCTCAGCTATCGCGCTGTATTCTTATGAGCCGTTTAGTTTTAGCGTTGAGAATTTGTCGATATGTATCGCCGCATCTGTCTGTAATCTCTTAGCAATGGTCTTTCTTTTGAAAGCCTTGGCTATCGGCAAAGCCGCTATTGTCGCCCCGATTGCCTCACTCTATGGCGCGATAACAACGATTCTCTCCCTCCTGTCCGGTAACTCTCTAACATCTTTGACTATTTTTAGTCTGGGTTTATGTGTGGTCGGTGCCTGCCTTACCAGCATTCCAAAATCAAGCGATGGTAAACGGGAGTCTTCAGCATCAGTCATTTTTGCGTTTCTTTCTTCAATAATGTTTGGCGCAGGATTCTGGCTTCAGGGTGAATTTGCCGTGCATGCGTTTGGGGTAATTAATGCCCTATGGGTCTATTATTGTACTGCAGTGGTTATTTTATCGAGCTATTTGCTGGTAAAAAAGGAATTTTCAGCACCTCCAATATCCATTTTGTCATTAATTTTCGCAATAAGTTTCTTCAGCTTAGTCGGATTTTTCTCTTTAGCCTATGGCGCAAAATTAGGACATGTCGCGATAGTCACGGTGCTAAGTTCACTGGCGAGCGGAGTAACAGCCCTATTAGGCTTTTTCATACTAGGAGAGCGCCTCAGCAAATTACAAACCAGTGGCTTGATGGTGATCATTGCAGGTGTCATGTTGCTAAAATTGTAATACTACCCGCACCTTCACCCAAAACAATATCTTCCATTACCTCCATGCCGGTTTATGAAATATTTTCCGAGGTCGGTTATGAGAACCTGACGTTTTTCTTCAAAAAATTCAAAGAAAAATATAACGCATTGCCCCATTTATTATGGCGATAACAGTAAAATTAGCGATTCATAATCTTAACTGGATACTGCACGCACGGTTGGTAAAAAAATTTGCCGTGTTGATAGCGGCTATTATCGCGAAGGGCCAGTGGGAATGTGCATGCCCTGATACCGGTCAGAACGGCGCGACCTGGTCCGGTGCGAGGGGGAGGGCTGTGCCGAATTTTACTTTGTCCATCACTACCCAGGTAGTGAAACTGCGCACGTTCGAATCGGCCATAATTACCTCTTGGGTGAAGCGTTCGTAATCCTGCAGGTCGCGGCAAACCACGGTCAAGATAAAGTCATATTCTCCGGTGACGTAATAACACTGTTGGACCTGTGCTTGCTTAAGCATCGCTTGTTTAAACGTGTTGATCTGTGCGTTGCGTTCTTCAAACAAATCGATACCCACCAGACAAGTTACCGGAAAGCCGAGGACGCGAGCGTCCAGCGTGGCGGTTTCCCGCTCGATGATGCCGCTTTCGCGCATCCGTTTAAGCCGCCTTTGCACCGCAGCCGCCGACAGACCGACCTCTTCACCGATAAGTTGTGCGATATGGCGTGTATCACGCTGATACCGCGCCAGGATACGGCGGTCGAATTCATCTATAGCGGTTATGCTGTGGCTCTGCTGCGGCTTAGCCGCGTTTTTACCGTTCATTTATCCGTTAGTCCGCAAAATAGCGCTTGAATATGACGTCACCAGGCGCTGTAACGCCGTTAAACTACATTAACACTAACGGCGGAGGGGGAAAAGATGTCCAGAGTGCTCACCATTATCACCGACGACGCGCCGGGATTGCATGGCATTGCCGGTCCGGTCATTAATTTCGATTCCGAACTGCGGCGGATTACCGGCGATTTGCAGGCCACGCTGGCGGATTTTCGCCTAAGGGCTGGTTTTGGCCGGGCGATGGCCGCACCGCAGGTGGATATTCCGCTGCGGATTATCGTGCTGCATCTGGGCGCCCGGCCTTTTGCTATGATTAACCCCTGTATTTTATGGCGCAGTGACGCTATGCAGGACGTCTGGGATGATTGCCTGAGCGTACCGGAGGCGGTCGTCAGGGTGCTGCGTCATTTGAGCATCAGCGTGGTATGGCAAGACGAACAGGGTTTCTTGCATCATTGGGATAAGCTGCCGCCGGATATGTCGGAACTGATCCAACATGAAATCGATCACCTCGACGGCATCTTGATGACCGACCGGGCGATAGGTGCCGATGCCATCCGACCCATAGCCGAACGATCGGCCCTGATCGACGGACAGCGGCCCGCGCACCGGCTTAGCCTGGACCATATTCGCCAGGCGCCCGATGCCATCGACCCGGTATTCCTTAATACGCCGCAGTACGAATGTCCCCAGTTATCGGCTCAACTCGGGCGCGCCGTATGGCTCAAAGTGGAAACGCTTAATCCGCTGCGCTGTTTTAAAGGGCGTGGCGCGGGCCTGGCTATCGCCGCCGCGCTCGCCCGCGGCGAATCGCGTCCGCTGGTCTGCGCCAGCGCGGGCAATTGGGGGCTGGCGCTGGCGTACTATTGCCATAAGGCCAGCCTGCCGCTGACGGTGTTTGCCGCGCAAAATGCCAACCCGCTGAAAATTGAGGCCATTGCCGCCTACGGTGCCGATATCAGGCAGGTAGGCGCTGATTTTGATAGCGCCAAGGAACAGGGCCAACGATATTGCGGCAGCATCGGCGGCTGGTTTATCGAAGACGGCCTGGAGCCGGAAGTGAGCGAAGGGGCCGGTACTATCGCTCTGGAGCTGTTGTCAGCCGGCGTTCCGTTCCGTGCAATCTATATCCCGGTCGGCAACGGTGCGTTGATTGGCGGTATGGCGCGCTGGATCAAGGCATCGGCGCCGGATATCCGCATTATCGGCGTGTGTCCGCGCGGCGCTGACGCCATGTACCAAAGCTGGTTGACTCATCGGATAGTGATCGGCGGGGCGGTAAATACCCAGGCCGACGGCCTGGCGGTACGCGTGCCGGTAGCGCAGGCGTTGGAAGATATGCGCGATGTGGTAGACGAAATGATCTTGGTTGAGGAGGCGCAGATAGCCGTGGCAACACGTTATGCGCTTAAATATGCCGGGCTTATCCTGGAGCCTTCCGGCGCGGTATCCCTGGCCGGTATTTTGTCACATACGCCAGAGAGCCCAATGTTATGCCCCGGCCCGGTCGCTGCTATTCTGACCGGAGCGAATATAGCATGTGACTAAGCGTCATTATCTGACAATATTTTTGTATATCAAACCGCATGGGGGCCAACTTTTTCACTGATAATCAAACCGAGATCCCTAATGTGTGCCGTTGCGGAAACTATTGGGATAATGCCGTAGCCGAATTGTCTGTTACAAAAAATCGTGGCTATATCCGGCACTGTAAGGTGAATATTATACAACGTGTTAAATGACCCTTTTTTGAGGTAAAGAATGGTCAAGTTTGCGGATTTATCTGTTGAACGTCATGGCTCCCAGGTTTTGGCGATTTTTTTGGTGGTGCTATCAGATCTTCTTTATGTCATTGGATATTTAATATCTTAAGTGTTGGTAATATCGTATGGATTCTCAGCTATACAGGTCATTTTCTTGAGATGTAGCATTGTTCTTATCAGTGGGCTGGCATTAACCCTGGCACCCTCAGCCGGAATTACCTGGCGTCGAATCTGGTTCCTGTTCGTCCCTTGGAACAAAGAGCGGCGGCTGCGGCGATATTAGACGCACTCATCCATGAACTCAAAGCGGTAAAAACTATCGATCGATAGTTAAAGTTGATTGTATTCGACTGTTTTTCAGACAATTATATACTTGAGGGATACAGCCTACTCATCGCCGTTTACAGCGGGGGAACAGTCATCCGCACTGCCGCTTGGTGAGTACGCTCGGCGTATGGGCGTTCTTACCCGACCTGTACCCGGTGAAAGCTATCAGAAAATGCAAAAACGAGAGGGACTGGTTCGATGTTTTACATGGCTGAAAGAAAGGATGTTGACACCATTGCAGAAATTGTTAGGGAAACCATAACCTCTACTTATCCGAAATATTATCCAGATGGCGTGGTTGAATTTTTTTTGAATTATCATTCTACTGACAGTATCAGGGATGCCGTTGATGCTGGAGGGGTTTATATTCTCACCGCTCAAGGAAAAGCAGTCGCCACAGGGAGCATCAAAGATAATGAAATATGTAGGCTGTTTGTTTTACCATTATTTCAGGGTAAAAGACTGGGTAGTTACATGATGGACAAGCTTGAGACGCTGGTGTTCGGTTACAGTAACGAAATCAGACTGGATGCATCTTTACCTGCCTGTGGTATGTATCTCAAGAGGGGCTATAAGCCCGTTTCTTTTGAGTCGGTTCTGACCACATATGACCATCGGCTTTGTTATTTTATTTTAGAAAAACAAAAGATAACTGACCCGGCGACTAAGGAAACCGGAAGCTAGACCTATTGAGGGACACAGCCTAAATCAAGATCTCCTCAAGCGCTAGCGAAGCAGGCGGCTCTTATTGAAGGATTCAACCTGCCGATCGATCTGTTCAAGCTGTTCCCTGATCCTCGATTTCAGCGCATGGCACAAAGGTGCAGGTGTTGATCCTGACGGTACGCAGGCCAGCAAACTCCGAATGGCGGCCAGTGTGAGACCAGACCCATTGAGCAAGGCGATACCGTTGATCCTTTCTACGTCTTCGAACCCATAGTAACGATAGCCAGATTCAGATCGAGGTGGATTGAGTAAGCCTTCCTGCTCATAGTAGCGCAGCATCCTGACGCTGACGCTGACGCCGATTCGCGATGAAAGTTCTCCGATCTTCATTTTCGCCCTTGACTCTAACAGTACTGTCAGAGTTTACCATTGGCACAATTCAACAACAACGCAAGGAGCGGCAACCATGCTTAAACTTGCCGGTAATCGGTGATCGGAATGGGGCGAAACATGCACCATAGACATCGCGTTCAAGAATAATGGTCTTGGCGTTGTCAAAAAGCAGGTGCTGTGGCGTTCCGCCAAAGGCGCGCAGCGCCTGCTCAATGCCATCACACCATGCGGCGGTGTCCTGGCAGGAGTAGAAACGGACAAAGGTTACCCGGCTCCAGCCAAGGGTGGCAACAAAAGCCAACAACGGGTGACGGCCTTGTCTTATCACGGTGAAATCAACCTGCATCTGCTCGCCTGGCTGGATCTCAAAACGGACCACCGGGTCAACCGGTTGTTGCTTAAGGTGAAGCAAAAAGGCGGTGAGCATACTGTAGCCCCCGGAATATCCCCGAAGTTGTATCTCACTGAGCATGACGCTGCCCGGGATCCAATGCGGTCTGGCGGCGTACACACGTTCAAGAATATAAGGCTTATACGGGTCAAGCTTGCCGGGCCTCGGCGCCCTGGTCTTATAGCTGGCCCTGGCAGGGGACCCCTGCATACGGATATAGCGGCGGACGGTCTGCCGGGAACAGGAAAGCTGGCGAGCAATGCCGCGTATAGACATGCCCTGACGTAAAAGAACTGCGATCTCCACTCGTAACTCCAATGTCAGCATGGGCAGCTTCTTAAAGCTGCCATTGTTACCCCAGGTGGGTCAGATTTACATTGGTAGGGTCATAATTACATCGGTAGCGACAGGTATGGCAGGACCCGGCCCGAAAGGGATTTGTGCGTGTTCAGGCGTGTTTCATGTATTAGCATTTTTGCGACAGTGGGGACTTCAAGCTTCCCATGGGGGGACGCGCCAGAGCTCAGCAAGGAAATCACCGAAGGTGCTAATACGCTTAGGGATGGGGTCACGCTTCGGTCGCACGAAGCTGATAGGGCTGGTTTCTTCCTCCCAGCCGGGCAAAATATGGACGAGCCGCCCGGCTCGCAGTTCATCAGCCACATCCCAGAGTTCCCGCAGCGACACGCCAAGCCCGGCGATACACCAGGTCCGCAACGTATCACCACTGTCGGTGGCAAGATTGCTTGATATCACGACCTCGTGAACCTCACGACCTTTGCGAAGAGTCCAACTGTTCCGGCCCAATCCCGGATAGGAAAACAGCAGGCAGGTGTGGTCTACCAGATCGCCTGGCTGTATCGGGGGGGCATGCTGTTCGAGATAGTCGGGCGCTGCAACCAAGATGCGGCGATTGTTAGCCAGATGCCGTGCGATCAGCCGGGAGTCGGCCAGCTTCGCTACGCGGATGGCCACATCGATATCGCCTGTGTAGAGGTCCACAATTCGGTCGGTCAGGTGCAGTTCGAAGCCGACTTTTGGATGCAATTTGCGAAAGGCGGCTGTCGCCGTCGCCACATAGCGACTGCCGAAGGGGACGGGTGCCGTCACGCGGATCGTACCTGTCAGTTCGTCAGATCCGGCCCGCGCGATCTCAGTGGCTTCATCCAGAAGAATAAGCGCGGCGCGCGCGCGCTCGACGATGGCGCGGCCTTCTTCAGTTATCTTCAGCCGGCGCGTATTGCGCTCAAACAGGGTCGTGCCAAGCTGCCTTTCCAGCCGGGCGATCTGCTTGCTAACTGTGGTCGGGGCGAGGTCCATCGCACGTGCGGCGGCTGAAAAACTACCGCATTCGGTCACACGAACAAACACCACGAGATCATCGAGATTGCGAAAGCTCATTTCTTCCAAAATGTCATCAGTATTCTCCTACTATGATACTTTCTGGCGAGTATGGCAAAGCGCAAGATGACAGCCACAACAATTTTGCCTGCCCGGATCTGAGGTATCGTAAGCAGACGGTAGGCTTTACTGAAAAGGGTTGGGCATGCCTGCTGTCATCTACGTCTTCTCGCTGTGCGCCTTTGCTGTAGGCTTTACCGAGTTCATCACCATCGGCCTTGTCTCCGCGATCGCCAATGATCTGCATCTTGACGTCACCCGCATAGGTCTCACCGTCACAACCTATGCGGCCGGCGTCGTCATTGGGGCGCCAATCCTGACCGCGCTTGCCGCCCGCTGGTCACGCAAGCACCTGATCCTCGTCGCCATGCTGGTGTTTAGCGTTGGCAATGTGATCGCGGCCTTCTCCGATAGCTTGCCACCGTTGCTCTTCGCCCGGTTGCTGTCGGGCCTCGCCCACGGGGTTTTCTTTGCCGTCGCGTCGAGCGTGGCGACAAGGCTGGTCGCACCGCAGCGCGCGGGCTCGGCTCTTGCCCTGGTCTTTGGCGGTGTCACGGTGGCTATGTCGCTCGGCGTTCCGGTCGGCGCCTGGCTTGGATCCATCCTCCACTGGCAGATGATTTTCCTTGTCATCGCGGCCTGTGGTCTACTCGGTAGCCTCGGTATTGTCGCTTTGATGCCGACCGGATCGGGTGAGCCCGCAACGAAGAGTGCTGGCCTGCGCGATCTCGGCGTCCTTCTGGACCGACGGCTACTCACCGGGGCAAGCATCCCGATGCTTTCCTATACCGGCTCATTCGCGCTCTATACGTTCGTTTCACCGATGTTGTTACAGGTCACGCAAGTCAGCGTAGAAACCGCGAGCGTAGCGCTTTTTGCCTATGGGGTAGGGGCTGCATTTGGCAACATACTGGGTGGTCGCTTGACGGATAGTCAGGGCATGGACCGCGCATCAGTCATCCAGCTCGTCGGGATCGTGCTGTCGCTGTTTATGATGGCCTTCGCGCTTCACCAACCCGTGGCGATGATCGGCCTGGTCGCACTCTTGGGCCTGTCCACCTATGGAGCCATTCCCCCGCTTCAGTCCCGTATCCTGATGCTCGCTGGGCGTTATCAGCCCCAGGCGATGGATGTGGCCTCGGGGATGAACATTGCCGCCTTCAACGCTGGCGTCGTGTTCGGTTCAGGGATCGGCGGTGTGGCCATCAACGCCTGGGGTTTATCCTCCCTTGCACCGGTCGGCGCGATCATCGCCGTGATTGCTGTCATCGCGCTTAGTTGGCAAATAGTCTTACCGTCGATGAAAGCACCTCGGCCCTGAGGCTGAAGCCGAAATGAGATATACCTCACAATTGTGGTGATGTATTTGGTTGTTACGACACAGTAGAACTGTTGTCGTTGTCAGTGGAGAATAGTCCAAGTTTTGGTCCGCACCTCCGTTTGATACGTCTTTCGTTATACCACCGGATGTAGGTGTCCACGTTGTTCATAAAACCTTCCAGCGTGATCCCGGACCAGTCACGACCATAGTACATTTCATTCTTAAGTCGTCCGAAGAAGCCTTCGCAGGCGGCATTATCGGGAGAACATCCCTTACGTGACATTGAGCGGACCAGTCCCGATACCTGGATACGTTTAAGCCAGCCAGGCCAGCGGTAATGTCCGCCTCTGTCGCTGTGTATGATCGGCCTGTCATCACCAGTCAGTGTGCTGATGGCTCCATCAAGCATGGTATTGGCCAACTGCGCATTAGGCCGTGTTCCGATCGACCAACTCACCACTTTGCCGTCAAAGCAGTCGACCACGGGCGATAGCCAGACCTTCCCTGCAGGAAGCTGGAACTCCGTGATATCCGTCAGCCACTTTTCGTTTGGAGAGCTAGCATTAAAATTTCTGGCGAGCAAATTTTCGGGTGCGGGGCCTATTTCACCGCAGTAGGAACTGTAACGGCGACGACGGGACCGACTGACAACGAGTTGCTCCTCTGCCATCAGCCTGCGCACGACCTTTTCTGAGATGGGCGTCTCGTTCTGACGCAGCATGGCATGGATACGGCGGTAACCGTAGCAGCGATAATTTCTATGGAAGATTTCTGTCATGATGGCGCGAGTATCCGCGTATTTATCGCTCAGGTGCAGGCCTGCTTTGTGATAAAAGTAGCAGCTGCGTGCAAGCTGTATGACATCGAGCAGTTCCGCCAGTGGGTAACCCTCTTTCAGGGCATCAACGACCTTAGTCTTCTCCCTGTTTGTCAGGGTCAGAGCGCTGATGCCCAGGCCTTTTTTTATGAGTTCGCCGGCTTTCGTAAGGATGTCGCGCTCCAGTTGTAAACGGCGTATCTGCTGTTTAAGCTTAGCGACCTCATCGAGCAGAGCGTCACGTTCATCTTCTGGAGGGGACTCGTTGCGTTTGCGCATGTTTTGATATGCCTCACCACCGAGCAATTCATCCTTCCATTTATACAACACCTGTCGGCTGACACCAATGTTTTGCGCGATCTCCCGTGCGCTGGCACCGCGCATACACAGATCTCTGACAGCCTGGCGTTTCTGGTCAAGCTCGAAGTCGGTGCCATGCTTTTTAGCACTCGTCAACATCCGGTGTCTACCGGGGTGCAGCTCGTCAATCCAACCCCGGAGTACTTCGCTGCAGGGGTACCCAAGAGCTCTACGGGTGCCAACCAGGCTGCAACCATAGGTCAAGTAGTGGTCCACGGCTACCTTCTTCTGTTCGGTCGTGTATTGCAGCCGCGAACGCAAATAGCACGTCGGTAAATGATGAGATTGTTCATATTCTCGATACCAGCTTTTAAGTGCATTCTTTGTCGGGTAACCCAACTGACGAAGAGTAGCTGCGGTACGTTTTCCGAGTCTGATGTAGAGCCTAACCGCTCGAATGCGATCTTCGTATGAATACATGGACTTCCTCCAAAATAGTCCAAGTTTTCGTCCGCACCCCCAGTGGATCAGTTTTAAACCGTTATTGACACTATATAAGCAGAACCTGCCCGCCCTGTGAAAAAAAAGTGTCGTCGAGATACCAAAACGGATTGTTTGAATGGGCCGACAAAGCATGATCGAGCCTGTCTCTCAGCTTCACCACCAGCCGTGCAATCACGCCTAACAGCAGCACCCGGAACTTTTCGTCAAACCGGTAAAGCTCAACGCCATACTCAAAATATTCATGTTTCCTGTAATGTTTACCGCTAGGGCTGGCTGGATCTGATAGGGGATGAAGGTAGATTTTGAAATGGTAGTAATTTATCTGGCTCAGTGTGCGTTCTGCTTCAGCCTCGTCCAAAAATTCAAGCTGCTTGCCCTTAAGATCGTTAACCAGATCGGCTGAGAAAGAAGGAATAGCACAAAGACACAGTTAAAAGTAGCTAGGACTATGCGTATTATGACAGTAGAAGCCGTTTGACAAGCTATCGGATAGTCGGATGTCGATTTGGCCAAAGTAAAGCATTGATCACCTTTACGCGCTTGCATAATAGACGCTTATGCATCCGGCGCAATGATCAACTGCTGAGGGATGGCATTTGAAAGAGAGCAATGAAAACCGCAGTGTCCCAGGATGGCCTGAACCGCAGCGGTCGTCCCCTCAATTTCCAACACCAATGGTTCTCGTTGGTGTCCTTGTTCATCAAATACGCTGCGCATAGCCTTAGCATCCACCAACACCCCTTTCCCCTTGGGAAAACTTGCCGTGCGCCCCTCCCCCTTCTTCTGCGAGGCAGCAAAAGCGTTCTGCCAACCGTCCAATTGCAGCAGCGTCAGTGCGCAGTGCAAACGATACATATCGCTATGCTGCGACAGTAGGCCAGCGCCCAATTCCCAATAATACTGTAGGCAATGCTTCAGCCGGGTTGAAGATGTTTTGACTTGGCCAAGTCGAATTAATGCCAGAATCACCGGGGCTACATCGCGTGAAAATCGCTTTTCACGCTGAGCCTGCTGGAGCCATCGCAGGAGAAACGCCTGTTCGGCTGTGTCAGCACCTATCCGACCATCTAGCCTGGCCAGCGCGACCGCGACCAGACTGCACCAGGCGAAATGGGTTACTTGTGGGGGCAATCTCATCGTCTCA
The DNA here is from genome assembly GCF_023701875.1 of Rahnella sp. CG8. Taxonomy (NCBI): domain Bacteria; kingdom Pseudomonadati; phylum Pseudomonadota; class Gammaproteobacteria; order Enterobacterales; family Yersiniaceae; genus Rahnella; species Rahnella sp. CG8. Next base: position 6,486 of record NZ_JABAED010000042.1, on the reverse strand, counting down.
TCGCTTACGAAATTCATGTGTAAACCGTGCCGGTTGGGATGCTGCTGCGACGCGGGACGCGCAAAACTCTTCGGTATTGGCAGGTCGGAGTGGAGGTCGACCGGACGTTGGGTGACGCGCCACGAAATTGGGCGATTGATAGCGGGCTATTAGACGGCGCCGTAAGGCTTTGCGGTACTGTGCCTGGTGATGGAGATCCCGGGCCAGCCGATATAACGCATCATAGCCAATGTCCTTATGCTCCACGACAAACACTTTAACCGCGCTCTGCAACGCGTCGCTGGTCTGACTCAGGGCAATCAGATCAGCGCCGGTGACGGGCAGGACGGGAATATTATCGGGCAGATGATACAGCCCGTTGCGCGTGACGAAGGGCGAGCCGATCAGCGTGAATGCCCCCCAGACGAGCCCCCCGACAAGGGCGCCGAGAGCTATCATCTGCCCTAAACCGGGGCAAAGCCGGGACAATACCATCCCCACCATCAGCGTGCTGCCGGCCCACATCAGGAGGGCCAGCCAGAGTCGGGATGTGTGGACGACAAGTGTGGGGTGACGCTGGGCATTCTCGCGCTGGATGATATTTAACACCATGCTCCGGATAAGCGTGACATCATTCTGTGGTGACATGAATGTAAGCCTTTTTATAAATGTTCAGACAGAAAAAGCCGCGCGGTAAAGCTGCTGCCAATAGTTCAACCGGTGGCGGAAGTACATCCGCATAGCGGGGGGTTGCGCCAGCTCAAGCTCGCTGACTTTCTGCGCGGATGCGCCATCTCGCTTGAGGCACATGGCATGGAACGCCGCCATATCGGCGGCGATGCGCTGCTGGCCCTGCGGGGAAAGCGGAATAAAGTTTTCCATCATACCTGTCCTGCGGGTTGCTGGGTAACGTGATCAGTAAACGGTGCAGGTGTTGCCCCAAAGGGACTGAATGCCGAATAGTATTTTTTTTCGCCGATAAAAATTACGCGCGCTGGCCCGAGTTGTAAAGCCCTTTAACCACTGATGTCAACGGAAGACGTTTGCTACGACGCCCGGCCAAGATGGCCGGGGCCAAGATGGCCGGGGCCAATAAAGATGGGTCACGCTTCCCGGGTTTTACCCCGGAGCGTGACCCGTTCCCTGGTGTAACGAACATTGAGTAACCGTTTCTATTATCGTGGTGCTTAACTATATAAGCACTATATAGACACTATTTTCAACCACTATATTTAAACTTACGGCCCTTTACACTACCTGTCTCAATTTATGGATAACACGGTAGCGCTATGGCTGAGCCATTTTTGAAGAACAGGACGCGATTCACTTCTTCCCTTGATAACCACTTGGTACCTCTTTTTAATGCGTTAGCAAAGAAAACTCGCATCCCAAAAAGCCGGCTCCTGGATGAAGCTATTGAGGATCTATTAACAAAACATTCCATCACCGATATTGCCCAAGATAAAACCGATAATTGAAAACCGTCACGCCCACTCTTTTCTAAGCAGCCGGCTTTGCCATATGCCTGGTGGTAGAGCTGGTTTGTCTAGGCTGGCTATTCACCGATAGGGACGTGGTCAAGCGGAAGCGAAGCAATTTCGGGCAAAATTTTTCAACCGCTATCGGTGAGATGCTTACGTCAATTATCGTGGCCGACGCCTGGCTGACCTTCACACACACTTTTCGCTAGACAGTTTTAATGTCATTTATTGTGGGCGCGCCAGGATCGCCTGAACCACAGCAGTCATATCCTCAATGTCCAACATCTATGGGTCTTTCGGCCATATTTTTATCGGTCATCCACATGTCACCTGCCTCCCTTGCTTTTAATCCGTGGTTTTTCAGGATTTGCGCGGTCTGCAATGCCTCCTCCCATGAAAGACAGAGGCAGCGCAGAGTGAACAGGTGCCGACCGACATTCATGCTGTACACGACACCAGGCAGGTGCGCCCTCTCTGGTTGAGCCATGCCGTGGAATTATTCAGGTCCGAGTGCGACTATCACCAGCCTAGACAGATAACCATCTATACTGGCATTTCGTCATGTGATAGACACCCACGACTCCCCATATCCGGTTTGGAATTAGTTGGCCTTTTTGCCTTTAACTTGTGAGGCCGCACCGGGCGACCCGTCGCGGCTGGCCAACAGCTCGGCCAGCGCAGCGTTCTGCTCCTTCATGGCTTTCAGTTCGCCCAGCAACGCGGCTTTTTCTTCCCGCTCCGTGCTGGCGTCTTGGCGCGCAGTGTCGCGAGCCTCAAGGGCGTCGCTCACCGTCTGTAACTGGTGCTCAGCGGCGGCCGCGGCGGATCTTTCGCGGTCGTCCAAGCGGGTTTTCAGCTCGTTCACTCGATCCTGCCATTCAGCCTGTTGCCTGTTATGCTGTTCGGCAGCCAACTGGGCGCCCTGTTCCGCGTTGACCAGGCGAGTTTTCGCCGCCGCCAGTCGCTCTTTAACCTGGGCTAAATCGATTTCCAACTGATGTTTTAACGCCTGAGTTTCCGCCAACTGCTGTGCGGTCGCCGCGTGGGTGTCGCGCAGCGCGTCCAGGTCGCTTTCCAGCTCGTTCACCATCGATGCGGCATCGGCCAGCTCACGCTCGGCCTGGGCGGTCTGTTCGCCGGCAGCGCGGGTGATCTCGGCCACCCGCCGTTCCGCCGCCTTGACCGCTTTATCATTGAGCTCGACGGCCAGTTGGCCAATGCGCTCGGCCAGCGCGCTCGATACCGCCTTGACCTCTTCCGCCACTTCTACCGGCAATTCGGCCACCGGCTCTTGCATCACCATCAATTGTCCTGCCTGGTAGTCGTCCCAGACCTTACGCAAACGGGCCTGGTCACCACCGCCCACTTTTTTGCGCAGGGCAAAGCCGGTGATGGGCCGGCCTTCGGCCTGCAGCGCCTTGCCGGCGTCGATGATGTCTTCGGGTGTAAAGGTTACAGGGCGCATGGTCAATCCTCCGCTGGGTGTATGTCGATATTTTAAACAAAAGAAATTAAGAAAGAAAGTAATAAACAAAGAAAGTAAGTAATTCTATATGCGACCCCCCATCACGCCGTATCACTCTCATTTGGCATTTTTCGTATTGACCCTCATTCAGTCGAACATGAATACCAGCCTTGAGATTTATGTATAATTGTTTCTCCAACCTAGCCAATACGAAGAAATGAGCAATGCGTGAGGATTTACAACGTGTGCTAATCATGGGTAACAGCGGGTCGGGAAAAAGCTGGCTGGCTATTCAGCTGTCTGAACGGACGTGCTTGCCCGTTACGGCGTTGTAATGTTGAAAGGCCGATATTCATCGTTTCAGCAGCCTGGGTCACCGGGTACTTGTGCTGAAGAACAAGATTGACGCATTCCTGTTTGAACTCATGGGTAAACGTTTTTCTTCGCATTCTCACCTCGTTAGTGTTACTTAGTATATCTCTAACAAAGTGTCCTGTTTGATTAGACCATTACCCCGGCGGCAACGTTGTCCCCAGAGCTTCACACCGAGCTGTTGCCGATCAGCATGTCCGGGTAGGTAACGGTTGATGGAACAACCGGTTTCATCAGGTCATACTTTCTCCAGTGAAACAGAAACTCAAGCGACTTTCAGGTCGCAAGTGGACCTCTAATCCGACAAACAACGTGCTATTGTTGTTCATGCTGGCCTCCGTGAGGGAAATGCCGGGGTGCGGCTTATGCCCATCCATGTGGCTCTGGCAGTGATGTTAACCCGCGTTAAATACTTCACGCCAGGCCAGCACCTCTCTCACGGAAAGTCATACTGTCTTACGATTGTTCTATTCCGCTGGTTTTACTTTGATACAGAATTATCCGGCACAGCGATCGCGCACTTGATAATAGGGAATCAAATGGTCTATAATTTGCAGATGAAAACAACTATTCAACCCGGCCCGGGCCGCCCAAGAGAATTTGACCTCACCGAAGCCACAGAGAAGGCTTTACAGGTGTTTAAAGCTCATGGATTTGCGGCAGCATCGCTTTCAGATCTTTTGGACGGCACTGGTCTTTCTCGCGGTAGCCTTTACAAGGCGTTCGGTGATAAACATTCCCTTTTTTTATCTGTGCTTGAGCTCTATACAGAGAATGGCCTGTCCCGCCTAAAAAAAGACCTTGATAAAGCATCCAGTATAGACGCATTGCGTAATGCACTATTGCATTACGCACGTGTCTCTACAGGGGCTGAAGGGCTTGCGGGTTGCCCTATTACCGCTGCCGCGATGGAATGTTTGCCCGCAGATAAAGAAGTAACGATCCGGGTAGAACACATGTTCACACGCATACGGATGTACTTGACTGATACAATACGTCGAGGTCAAGCATTGGGGGAAATTTCTGCCAGTCAGGATGCCGAAGAGCTTGGCAAGTTTTTGCTATGTCTCATTGAAGGCATGCGAGTGGTGGGTAAAACCGGGGCCACGGAGCTATCGATGGATAGAATAGTAGATATCGCACTGTTAAAACTACAGTAATTTTGCTAATCAATTATGGACCAAATGGTTCCTATTATCTTCTTTTATAATGTTCTTTTATAATGAGAGAGAAAGTAATGAAAGATAAGACAAAAAATAATAATCGAGCGCAATGGTGGGCTCTCCTGATCTTATTGACCGGGACACTGCTGCCGCCAATGGATTTTTTTATTGTTAACGTCGCACTCCCCTCCATACAGGAAGACATGAAGACAACGGGTTCAATGTCACAGTTAGTGGTCTCCTGCTACGCGGCAAGCTATGCGGTATTTTTGATAACCGGCGGTCGCCTCGGGGACTTATACGGGAGAAGACAGGTGTTTATGATTGGCATGGTTTGTTTTGCCGCCTCTTCAGCTCTCTGTGGCTTGGCTTGGTCACCCACTGTCTTAATAGCTGGGCGTGTACTGCAAGGTGCCGCGGCAGCGGTTATGGCACCTCAATCATTGGCTTTGATCCACGCCATTTTTCCGGCCGAGCAAAAAAACCGCGCGCTTGGATTTTATGGCGCTACCTTTGGGTTAGCTTCGGTTATTGGGCAAGTACTCGGCGGTGTGCTTGTCACTACTGACCCGTTTGGTCTGGGCTGGCGAAATATTTTCCTGCTTAATCTGCCGATCGTAGCGGTAGCCGTACCTGCTGCCTGGTGGCTATTGCAAGAAACCCGCAGCAGCCATCCCGCAAAACTTGATCCCGGTGGTATGCTGCTGCTGGCCGTCGCGCTAACTGCCCTGGTTTTTCCTTTAGTGGAAGGCCGCGAAAAAGGATGGCCTCTCTGGTCAATCAGTTTATTGATATTGGCTCTCCCCACATTGATTCTATTTTGGCAATATGAAAAAAGAGTTGTCAGAAAAGGAACAGATCCCTTAGTTGTACCCGCCATATTCTCCGCACCAGGCATTAAGAGCGGCCTATGGGCAACCCTGTTCTTCTATTCCATCGCGCCATTCTTCCTATTTTTTGCTGTTTACCAGCAAATTGGTCTGGGCTTGAGCCCACTGCGTGTTGGCGTCGCCATTCTTCCGCTCGGGGCCGGTTTTTTGCTGGGGCCTTTGGCAAATCCTTATTTTATTAAATTCTTCAAAAATTATACAACTTCACTAGGGATGGCATTGGAGGTTATCGGCATGCTTCTTGTTGCTTTGCTGGTCATCCTGGAGCAACCACATTGGTTTCCTCTTCCCCTTTTTATCATTGGCTTTGGACAAGGCATTGCGATGCCCTCCTTGATTCGCAATGTGGTTGAGCACGTTGATAACCGTTGGTCAGGTTTAGCCGCTGGGTTAGTTAACTCCACCCTGCAAATAAGCGGAGCACTGGCGGTTGCCCTAATCGGTGGAGTGTTCTTCACTGTGGCCGGTCAAGTTCCTTCACCAGAAACGATAAGCCGAGCCTTTATCATCGCTTGCCTCATCATTGGGGGGACACTCGCACTGGCGGCAGTTTTATCAAGCTTTAGTGAACGAAAAAAACATTCAACTGCCCCTTTAACGAGTCAGACTTAATACATTGATAAATATGCTATTAAATTGTGTAAGATAAAAATATCGATATCTGTATAAATAATAAATTCACAAAAATGCTTGACCAATTTGGAACCGAATGATACAGAATTAAGGGGGGAAAGATACAAAATTAGGAGCGATAAGACAGGTTATAACTTCAGGCATGTGAATTCACAGTATATCAATTACTTATATAGAAAAGTGATATTGGATTTTTCTTATCTCTGGCAGATCCATACATATTTAGGGACCAAATGGTACATAATAAATCTTTTTGTGAAGGGGATAATAAGCATATGAATATTAAAGGTACGTTATCAAAACAGGACACCACTTCTTCGATGTCTCGCAAAAATATACAGATATCAGTCCCGACAATCATCCCTCCTGAAGGCGGAGAACACCTCATAAGACGGTGGGGATATCCGCTGACCATAAAAGTAGACCCCATATATGGACGCCCCGGGTGTTACAAGTACTGGTTCGATACGGTTTGCGACCATATATCCGGCGTCGTTAGTGGG
>NZ_JABAED010000041.1:0-34957 GCF_023701875.1 Rahnella sp. CG8 | reverse complement strand
ATGCGAGGGAAGTGAGAGAAAAAAGGTCGAAATATCCCTTAAAAAACAATGCCGGTCACCTTAAGTGACCGGCATTAACCTCAGGCGGGTCGTTTTTTATTGGTTTTTTTTCAGCTCAGCCAGCCTGACTGAGCGGGAGCGAGACAAGGCGTCAGGAGACCTGAAAGCGCAGCATAATTGAGTATGTGAGCATTTCGGGTCGACGCACCAACGCAGTCGCAGCCCCGCTCAGACTGGCGGAAGCTCCGCTAACGGCCAGCGAGGGCGAACGGTCACACCGAGATCAGGAGTTGCACCGCTTTTCAGCCGCACCATGCCTGCATACGCGATCATCGCACCGTTATCGGTACAGAATTCAGGACGCGCATAAAATACCTGACCGCCACGTTTTGCCATCACCTCAGCCAGTTTGGCGCGTAATGTGCGGTTCGCGCTGACACCACCGGCCATTACCAGCTGTTTAAAACCCGTCTGATCCAGTGCACGTTTGCATTTTATGGCCAGCGTATCCACCACCGCATCTTCAAAAGCGCGGGCAATGTCGGCATGTGTCTGCGGGTCGCTGTCATTGCCACGAATGGTATTCGCTGCGAAAGTTTTGAGGCCGGAGAAACTGAAATCCAGCCCCGGCCGGTCTGTCATCGGGCGCGGGAAGGTAAAACGTCCGGCAACGCCCTGAGAAGCCATTTTCGACAGCAACGGCCCCCCCGGATAATCAAGGCCGAGCAATTTAGCTGTTTTATCAAAGGCTTCACCGGCAGCATCATCAATGGATTCGCCGAGCAAGGTATATTCGCCAATTCCGGTGACGCTGATTAACTGCGTATGTCCACCGGAAACCAGCAGCGCCACAAACGGGAAATCCGGCGGATTATCTTCCAGCATCGGTGCCAGCAAATGGCCTTCCATGTGATGCACCGGCACGGCAGGCACGTCCCACGCAAATGCCAGAGAACGCCCGATGGTTGCGCCCACCAGCAACGCCCCGACCAGACCAGGGCCGGCGGTGTACGCCACGCCATCGATATCCTGAGCAGTCAGCCCGGCTTCTTTCAGCGCAGCCTGAATCAAGGGTACTGTTTTACGTACATGGTCACGCGATGCCAGTTCTGGCACCACACCGCCGTAATCTGCATGCAGTTTTACCTGACTATACAGTTGGTTGGCTAACAAACCGGCTTCGCTGTCATAAACTGCAATTCCGGTTTCATCGCAGGACGTTTCAATACCCAGTACTCGCATCACTCTTTCCATCATGTTTTCGCGCTAACTCGCGGCGCGCAGTTTAGCACACAAGCTTCGGCGGGTGCTGCACCGGAGTGGGAATTCCTCGCTTCGCAGGCCAATTAATGTCGAGCAATTTTGATTGATTGGTATATAATCGCCGCCCGACGCAAAACAAGCGCACAATGTTGCAGAAGGGTTGCAGAAAGCGCCTGTTTCAATTTGCCGTTATGCTTTACAAGACGACGCGAATTGGAGTAAAATTCCGCACCATTTTGAAATGTGCTGGTACAACATCAGCAAACAAACCGATTTTATCGAGGTGAGAGGCACATGCCTGTAATTAAAGTACGTGAAAACGAGCCGTTCGACGTAGCTCTGCGTCGCTTCAAGCGTTCCTGCGAAAAAGCAGGTGTTCTGGCAGAAGTTCGTCGTCGTGAATTCTATGAAAAACCGACTACCGAACGTAAACGCGCTAAAGCATCTGCAGTAAAACGCCACGCCAAGAAACTGGCTCGCGAAAACGCACGCCGCACTCGTCTGTATTAATCTTCGGGGGCAACCCCAAATCGCGTGATTTGCAATATTAAGAACGCGCAGACTGCGTAGTAGCATACGAAGGCCGTGCTTTCCGAAAGGAATGCGCGGCTTGTTCTCGTTTATAGGCTAGTGAGTAAGGGGCTTATGGCTGGGAGAATTCCGCGCGTATTTATCAATGACTTGCTGGCTCGCATCGATATCGTCGATTTGATCGACGCTCGGGTAAAGCTCAAGAAACAGGGTAAAAATTATCACGCGTGCTGCCCTTTCCACCATGAGAAAACACCCTCATTTACCGTAAATGGCGATAAGCAGTTTTATCACTGTTTCGGCTGTGGTGCCCACGGCAACGCCGTCGATTTCCTGATGAACTATGACAGGCTTGAGTTTGTCGAAAGCATTGAGGAACTGGCGACAATGCAGGGTTTGGAAGTGCCGTACGAAGCAGGCACCGGTCCGAGCCAGATGGAGCGTCATCAGCGTCAAAGCCTCTACCAGTTGATGGCACCGCTTAGCGAGTTCTATCAGCAATCACTTAAACAGGCTGCAGGGGCTCCCGCACGGGAATATCTTGCCCGGCGCGGTTTAAGTGAAGACGTCATCAGCCATTTCGCCATTGGTTTCGCCCCACCGGGTTGGGACAACGCATTAAAGCGTTTCGGTAAAAATGCCGATGATAAAGCGTCTCTGATTGATGCCGGTATGTTGGTCACCAATGACAATGGCCGCAGCTATGATCGTTTCCGCGAACGGGTGATGTTTCCTATTCGTGATAAACGTGGCCGCGTAATTGCCTTTGGCGGCAGGGTTCTCGGTGACGGTACGCCGAAATACCTGAACTCACCGGAAACCGAAATTTTCCATAAAGGCCGCCAGTTGTATGGCCTGTATGAAGCACAGTTAAAGCACCCGACGCCAGCGCGTTTGCTGGTGGTTGAAGGGTATATGGATGTCGTCGCACTGGCGCAGTTCGGCATTGATTATGCCGTTGCCTCATTGGGCACGTCCACGACCGCTGATCATATTCAGCTGATGTTCCGCAGCACAGACAACATCGTTTGCTGTTACGACGGTGACCGCGCGGGACGTGAAGCCGCATGGCGCGCACTGGAAACGGCACTGCCGTATCTTAATGATGGCCGCCAGCTGCGTTTTATGTTTTTACCCGACGGCGAAGATCCAGACACGCTGGTGCGTAAAGAAGGCAAAGAAGCGTTCGAACAACGTATGGAACAGGCGATGCCGCTGTCCACTTTCCTGTTTGATTCGCTGTTGCCGCAGGTAGATTTGAGCAGCCCTGACGGGCGGACCAAATTGAGCATGCTGGCATTGCCGCTGATCCGCCAGGTTCCCGGTGAAACGTTACGAATGTATTTGCGTCAGCAGTTAGGGAATAAGCTCGGTATTTTGGATGACAGCCAGCTGGAAAAGCTGATGCCTAAACAGGCAGAAAGTAGCAATGTCTATCAGGCGCCCCAGCTAAAACGCACAACCATGCGTATACTTATAGGGTTACTGGTACAAAATCCACAACTGGCTACACTTATACCCTCACTGCAAGGTTTGGAGCAAGCGAAGCAACCAGGACTGGATCTGTTCAGCGAGTTAGTAACCACTTGCTTAGCCCAGCCGGGGCTGACGACGGGCCAGTTACTGGAACTTTATCGCGACAATAAGTTCTACCAGCAGCTTGAAACTCTGGCGACATGGAACCACATGATCGTAGAGGACATGGTCGAGGAGGAATTTCGCGCCACGTTAGCCAGCCTGTATGACTCGATTTTAGAGCAACGGCTTGAAACTTTGATTGCAAAAGCCAGGACGCATGGCCTGAGTCCGGAGGAACGGACCGAAGTCAGTTCCCTGAATCAGGTGTTAGCGAGAAAGAGTTAACAAGTTAAATAACAAGAACATAAAAAGTAATGCGTCAGGCGTTACTACTAAAAAACGGCTTAAGTGCCGATATAAAGCGGGGCACGGCCCTGCGCAGAGCCGCCCTGGTGGGCCGCGGCACAATAAACGCCCCTAACGTTATTGTTGGCGATGTTACCCGACCGACACCAACCCAAATACTCTGAAGTGTGGATACCGTCTTATGGAGCAAAACCCGCAGTCACAGCTTAAGCTACTTGTCACCCGTGGTAAGGAGCAAGGCTATCTGACCTATGCTGAGGTCAATGACCATCTGCCGGAAGATATCGTCGATTCCGACCAGATCGAAGACATCATCCAGATGATTAACGACATGGGCATCCAGGTACTTGAAGAAGCACCGGACGCCGATGATTTGATGCTGGCCGAAAACCGCCCTGATACCGACGAAGACGCTGCAGAAGCGGCGGCGCAGGTACTTTCCAGCGTTGAATCCGAAATTGGCCGTACCACCGACCCTGTGCGTATGTATATGCGCGAGATGGGTACCGTTGAGTTGCTGACCCGTGAAGGCGAAATCGACATCGCCAAACGTATCGAAGACGGTATCAACCAGGTTCAGTGCTCCGTTGCTGAATATCCTGAAGCTATCACTTATTTGTTAGAGCAATATGACCGTGTAGAAGCTGGCGAAGTCCGCCTGTCTGACTTGATCACAGGTTTTGTTGACCCTAACGCCGAAGAAGAAATCGCACCAACTGCGACTCACGTGGGTTCTGAACTGACCACTGAAGAGCAGGATGATGATGATGAAGACGAAGATGAAGACGACGATGCTGAAGACGACAACAGCATCGACCCGGAACTGGCTCGCCAGAAGTTCACCGAACTGCGTGAACAGCATGAAGCGACGCGTCTGGTCATCAAGAAAAACGGCCGTAGCCACAAGAGCGCAGCAGAAGAAATCCTGAAGCTGTCCGATGTGTTCAAACAATTCCGTTTAGTGCCAAAACAGTTCGATTTCCTGGTTAACAGCATGCGTTCCATGATGGATCGCGTTCGTGCTCAGGAACGTCTGATCATGAAAGTGTGCGTTGAACAGTGCAAAATGCCGAAGAAAAACTTCGTCAATCTGTTCGCCGGTAACGAAACCAGCGATACCTGGTTTGATGCTGCTCTGGCAATGGGTAAACCCTGGTCTGAGAAGCTGAAAGAAGTCACCGAAGACGTACAGCGCGGCCTGATGAAGCTGCGTCAGATCGAAGAAGAAACTGGCCTGACTATCGAACAGGTAAAAGACATCAACCGTCGCATGTCTATCGGCGAAGCGAAAGCCCGTCGCGCGAAGAAAGAGATGGTTGAAGCAAACTTACGTCTGGTTATTTCGATCGCGAAGAAATACACCAACCGTGGTCTGCAGTTCCTTGACCTGATCCAGGAAGGTAACATCGGCCTGATGAAAGCCGTTGATAAGTTTGAATATCGCCGTGGTTATAAGTTCTCAACTTATGCGACCTGGTGGATCCGTCAGGCTATCACCCGCTCCATCGCCGACCAGGCGCGTACCATCCGTATCCCGGTACATATGATTGAGACGATCAACAAACTCAACCGTATCTCCCGTCAGATGCTGCAAGAGATGGGCCGCGAGCCGACGCCGGAAGAACTGGCTGAACGTATGCTGATGCCGGAAGACAAAATCCGCAAAGTGCTGAAAATTGCGAAAGAACCAATCTCCATGGAAACGCCAATCGGCGACGATGAAGATTCGCATCTGGGTGATTTCATCGAGGACACCACCCTCGAGCTGCCACTGGATTCTGCAACGTCTGAAAGCCTGCGTTCTGCAACACATGACGTTCTGGCTGGCCTGACCGCACGTGAAGCGAAAGTTCTGCGTATGCGTTTCGGTATCGATATGAACACTGACCACACGCTGGAAGAAGTGGGCAAACAGTTCGACGTTACCCGTGAACGTATCCGTCAGATCGAAGCGAAAGCGTTGCGTAAACTGCGCCACCCAAGCCGCTCCGAAGTGCTGCGCAGCTTCCTGGACGATTAATCGTTCTCTGGTTGTCAGTCACGAACAGAAAAGCCCCGGCAGAAATGCCGGGGCTTTTTATTACTGGTTTTCTAAACTGACATTCACCCAGGCAGTATTATCCGGTAATGGAATAAGCCCGCTGCTGACACCCGTCAGACCAAATACTTTAGACGTCGGTGAATCAGGATGGAAATCCAGGTAAAATGTTTGCGCAAAACTGAGCAATACATCTGTGCTATCTGCTGATTCACAGGCATCGATATAAACGTTACCCGTATAATCCGGCGGGAAAATACTTTTCACATTTAAATAAAGCGTATCACCATTTACATAAAAGGCTTTGGCTTTATCACCGATAACCGGCCGGTCATTATCTCCCTGAAAGGCACCATGAGAAATAATAAACAGATTTTCACTCTTTCCTAACAACCGCAACTCAGAATGAAATATTTTGTAACTCGACTTAAAAACTGACTGGTACTGTGCCATTGAAGCACTGGCAACATGTTCCAGTTCCGGATCATCGGTACAGACGATAAGAATCATAATATTACTCCGTAAGTAAATTAAACTGATGACTCAGCCAACAGACCAGGTGTTATCATTTTTCAGCTGAACATTCAGGTTGTAAGTATTCGGCGCAAACTCAAGCTGCTGCTTATTGGTAATCTGACCAATATCAAGCACCTGACCCGGCGTATAATTACCAAAAGTGATCCAATAAGTTGGATGCGGCGTGAAGGTCAGGTTGATGTTCGGCTGTGCCTGAACAACAAAGGTACCCGCCCCCGACATACCGACCCCGACAGAGGCCTGATTCAGCGGTAAACTGCTGTCGTTCGTGACATACAACGTACCGTTCTTTCCGCCGGTGGTCTGTTGTTCGAATTCAAACGCCCCCTCGGAATAGCTCAGCGTCACCTGATTATTGTTCGTCAGGCTGGCAGGAAGGGTTTGAGAGGCATCGAATTTCACACCGGGGATCAGCACACCGGTTTCATCCCAAACAAAACTGTAATCAATTCCCCAGTCAAACTGCACTTTGGTTTTTGGATGTGCCACTTTGGAGAACCACGCCAGTGACATCACTTTGGGATCGGTGATATCCGGAGAGGTTTGATAAATACAAATTGCGCCGGTATTTACAGAGTTGTTTGCTACAGTGACAGAATATTGAGTCATAATATTTACCTTTTATATTAAAATGAATGAGAAAATAATTGTGTGTAGTCTTTGCCTTCTCTTAACTTCCTCGACCTCCTTTACAGACACGCGTTACGTGATTTAATTAGCCGGATACTTCGCATCGTAATACCAAAAGTTTGTGTGAGTAGTTTTGCCGGAATATCTTCTTTCATCGCCACTTGCATTGCTGCCCGGCGAATAGCGATAAACACCCCCCAGTTGGATGGCGTATCCAGATATCCAGAAGAATCAATTTTTTTATAAATTCTGTTATATTTATTTTGCGGGATATTGATCCCGTAGATCTGATAAAACTTCTCTGCCTCTTTGGGCATGTATATTTTTCTCCCTCCATGGAGATGAATAAAATGAAATAATCCGGCGAAACCACCATGTTCAGCAAATTCCGATGCTATCCAGGGCATCACCGACATGATGCAGACGCTGTTTTTTTCACAAAAGCTGATTAATCTTGCTTCTCTTTCTGAATGCCGGAGCGGTAGTCCTGAAAATAGTTCGAACCATTCCTCCAGATTTTCCTGTCTTTCTTCGGTTTCAACATTAGCCATATCTCCTGCTCCTGAAGAATCAAACTGCCTGACTACTTTGCTGCTCACCCCGAATGAGGCGATGGAATAAGTTTTAGTTCAGTTGAGCGCATTCACACGGGGGAAGCATTCCTCTTACATTAAATATGCAAATGTATTCAGGTGGGGTTCAGAGAGTATAAAGCTGCTTTAATAGCGAAATAATTTGGTAAATCAACCAAAACCAAGACGATTATTAATAAAATAATCATCATGGCGAGATTTTATATCAGAGGGAATAATAAGAGGAGGTGACGGGATTATGCTGTGTTTTCTAATGATAAGAATAGTTCACGGTATGCGGATACCAGTTCATCCAGCGTCGCCCGGTTCAGGCCGCTTGGGTTAGGCAGCACCCAAACTTCCGTGTCACCGATTTTCAACGCCTGACGTCCCCAGTTCACCTTACTGATGCCAAACGCTTTACTGAATGCCTGTTTGCCTAAAACAGCCAGCGCACGCGGCTGATAGTATTCAATTTTTGCCATCAACGCTGCGCCCCCTTCGCGCAACTCATCGCGAACCAGCTCCGTTGCCTCAACGGTCGGACGTTCCACCAGCATGGTGATCCCGCAATCTGTATCCAGCAAATGCTGTTCTTCTTCAGGCTTAAGTAAACGCCCGGTAAAACCCGCCTGATAGATAACCTTCCAGAAGCGGTTATTGGCATTAGCGAAATGGAAACCATGATGAGCAGTGGATAAGCCGGGATTGATGCCGCAAAACACGACAGAAAGATCCCGGGCGATAATATCTGTAATCATTATTATCCCTTAAGATGTATTTACCTGAGTTATAGGTAAAAAACGCAGTGAACACAACAGACTAAAACTGTGCACAAAACGCGCATACAAACCGAAGACATATAGACCTGTAAGCAGAGTTTACCGTATAATCCCGCACCTCGGCCCTTTAGCTCAGTTGGTTAGAGCACGCGACTCATAATCGCTTGGTCGCTGGTTCAAGTCCAGCAAGGGCCACCAGATTAAACAAGGACTTACGCTAAAAACGTGAGTCCTTTGTTTTTTTGGGGATATGCCGGGGATATTTTGCACGGGCAATCATGGTGTTTTTGGTTGTTTTGCGTGCAAAGTGGCCTTGCTTATCTCTCCTATTCGCTGAGGCTGTTCAATGAAAACGTATCTCGAATGTTTCAAGGAAGTGCGCCAGCAGTTTATTGAGTCCAATCCGGGCATAGTTAGCCGTATTGAATACGAAGCAAACCAACACGCCCCTAATTTAGGACTATCTGAAAAAGAGTTTTTTGATGATGAAATTGGAAAATCGTTTATCAGCGAACTCGCGAGGCATGGTGGCGATCCAGTTCTCACGGTAATTAGAATGAGTTCGGCTGATGATGAAACTAAAAAGACTCTGCAGGCTGAGTATTACCAAACAATAGCTGACGCTCTTGGGATGCCTCTGAACGAATATCTAATAGAAAACCGTATCATTCTATAGCGGGGCTGGCGCTGGTGGCCGCAATGCGTGAACCCTGCGGCCAATACGTTAAGCACTCCGGCTATGCGTGGAGCTGGTGCCGGGAGCATCATCCACGGCCTTTAACATCTCTTTCCTAAACTCCCCACGTTTTAAGTTCTTCCCGTCGAACCACTCCGCCACCACGTCGCCATCGTTATAGCCCATGCCCATGAATAGCCAGAATTCACTATCAGCCGCCTTTACTCCGGCAACAGTCATAAGCGGACTTCCACTTTTCAACATCACTACATCGCCAACACTAAACATGGTCACCTCTGTTAGTTAGTATTTTCAGCGCACATTCTGCGCAGAATGCGGAAGTTTTCGGATCCTGATTTACACATTTTTGCGCAGTTCTCTCTGCTACTTTCTCCTGCATTGGCGCTGCCTCCTTTGGATTCTGCGTACTGAATTGCGCAGTGCATTTTTGCGCAGTTCTGCCGCTTTCCGGTTTGCTCGAAATTAGCAAACGAATCGAGATAAATCTATACATCTTGAGAATGGGAAAACTTCGGGAAAGTACGCAAAAACTCAACAAAACTTAATATACAAAAAAGCATTCCCACCTGGATGCGGGCTATTAATAGCCTGAGAAACCGGTATGTTTAACCGCGTTTTTCCCGTCCGTCCATCCAAATTTTGGACGGACTTTGCGTACTTTTTTGCGTACTGTTTTTGCATACCTGCGTACCATTTTTCCGTGCCAATCTGGCGCCAATTATTCTGCAAAACATAGGGGAAGATGTGGGGGTAACTGATAGGCCGCAATGGTGGCAAATGTTGGATAAAACCACCAGCAAACGGTGCCCGGTGGCTGATACTTTGCAGCGTGGATGTTTAGGCCAGATAAGCGAATACCAACAGGAGGATAACCAGGACAACAAACAGTGCCAGCGAGTTACCCAACCATCGCCGCCATCGCGACCCCGCCCCAGTTCCAATAAACGTAAATATCCCCATCACGATTGGTGGCAAAAAAAATAGAACTGAAACCATCGTGATCAACTGAGGCGATCCGCAATGTTCCAAATCACGGCACCCTTTAACGAATAGTTTTAAGGGCTCCATTTTTAGGGATTTGAAAATTACATCACCAATAACGTGATAAATAATCGTCACGCCGAAACCAATAACAATTGAAAGGAATACCGTAATTATGCGTTTCATAAAATATGCCAAAAAAGAATCTCTTTTGCTTTACTGAGATCGGAATAAGTGGGCACCAGCCCCCAAAAGTCTACGGACTCTTTACCCACTGTGAACCTCATGAAATTTGTTGCCGCACCTCTTAAGCCATTATTTGGGAACCGGCTACCGTTCCATAAATCAATATGACCGCCGCTCACACTATCACCAGACTCCCCGTCCCGCGCCCAATAGCCGCCAAAGAAGATGATCCCCGTTCTGCCGCCCACCTTATCTCGCCAGCTTGCGCCGGTAACGTTCTCCGGCTTGGCCGGTAGCCCGGCAAAGGGTTTCAGCGCCAGCCAGCGCGCCATCTCATCAGCGCGAGTGGCGGTGGCCTTACCGCCCAGCAGAATACGCCCAATGCTGCTTTTACCTGCCGCCGGCTTAATGACTTTCTGCGAAAAAGATTTCATTTCAATCCCTACCGCGTGAAGGGTGGCACTCAGACGGATCGCGCACTGGTTTGAATAGTCCGGATTATCATAGGGATTGCCCGTTACATAATTATCCCAAAGTTGCTCAAATCTAATCGGCGTAATTTGAACAATTTTCAGTGAGCCTGGTGTGTCATTTGTGGGTATCGTTTTGCGGCCTGCGCCGCGTATTGGCCTCGCCATGCCTATCCCTTCCCTAAGGCATCGTCGCCCACATGAATATCGTATGAACCTAATCCATTGGTGGCAATGCGGGGTAACCGCCCATCCTCACCAATGGTGCCAGCAAAGTGGCGGCCATCGCGCGCCTCTATGTAATAAGGCAAACCCGCCAGCTCTCGAGCGTGGGTGGTTGGCTGCATGGTGATTTGCTCATCAAAGCTGCCAGACTCGCCAGCATAATTAATTTGGATCGGATACTTCGCATGACCCTGCGCAATTAAATCCGCCAGAGTGAGGGTATGAAACATCGCCGTTTTAGAATTAATAAGTTTCGGGGGCGGGGTGCATTTACAAATACACAAATCACCGCTCAAACCTTCCGGCTTTCCTTCATAAGTAGAATTATGCCTCGGTGTAACACACAATAAATAACCTGTTGTCCCACACGCAGGGCATGAAATTTTGTCGCCTTGTACAGCAATGGGTAAACCGTCGTAGCTTGTATTGATAGCACTACAACCGATAATTGATCCGCCCGCAGTAGTCTTATCACCTAAGACCAATACATATCTGTTCATCTAAATCCCTTAAATGAGCTGGCGCCCAGCGCCAGTGGCAAACTGTTATTTCCATGGCGCTGAGTAACCACGAACCAAAAACCCCTCAATCCCCTCCTCAGGTACGTGGATTTCTGCTGCAATGCCGGTATCTGGTGACCACTCAATAACATCGCCGTTCTCAGCTTCACTACCAATGATCGCAGCAGGGAAACCCCGGTAAGCGAACCCATACCCGGCACCGGAGACAATGCAGGAAACCGATCCATCCGGATATACAACTTCATCCCCTACGTGCGCCAGCCGGTGCCTCCCTTCACCAAAGTAAATATGGTCTTCACGCTCTTGTACACGCACCACGCCGCCGCGCTTTGTCCTTGAACCTTCTAAGGCCAATGGATGTACCGATTTAACTTTCTTTGCTTCTTCCATAGAACACATCCTGTGATTCATTGAGCATGAGAAAAAATACTACGCCTTGTAAAAAACGTGCTTACTCTCAGCGATCAAAAACTGCTGATTTTCAGATGATTATTATTAACTTCAATACCTCGGCTAGCCCCATCCGGGCAGGGTACGACCGTGCGTCGAAGTCATGTTAACGAATAGAAAATCAGACTTTCCAACAGCCTTTACAGATCGTTTTCCTTTAATCGATCGTTTTAAGTGATCAAATTCATCTCAATGATGAATTAGCCAATATTATTAAAAATGGGTATCGGATTGAGCTGCAGACCAGCGTGATGCGGTATTTCTGAAGAGGGGTGAAAACTTTTAAATTCGCGGGTGTAAAAATACGATGGAGCAGGCCGTCCGGCGGGCTGTAGCGATTTGATTCCCTCTCCCTTGCCGTGCTGGTACTGCGGGGTTCATGTCTGGCATGAGGCTATCTCAACGCGGCGGCCGTGACCGCGTCCACCCGAAAACAGGTGCTGCCATTCTCTCCCACTGGCGCTTCTGCGCCGCCAGTGCCTCAGCGGCATCCGTTCGAAAGGTTAAGGCGGCTTGCTCATCCCTTGAGATGATGGCGCTGTATTTTTATGAGGTGAGTCCCCCTGCAAATCTTTTACGATTTGAGGGTCTACCTCCTCTACCTTTTCGGGTGAGCCCTTACAGGACATGGCTTACAGCGGGGTATTTTCTGACTAAAGATCAGATTGGGCAATTACTTGAAAAATGCGGACGAAAAAATAATAATGGCTTCGTTTGCATCGTTAAATTATGCCTATCAACCGGTGTACGCTGGTCAGAGGCAGAAGAGCTGAATAAAAGCCAGGTCACTAAATATAAAGTCACTTACACAAAGACCAAAGGTCGAAAAAATAGAACTATCCCTATAAGTGAAGCTCTTCACGACTCGTTACCAGAAGTGAAAAAGGCAGGTTATTTAAGAGTTGCTATGATGCATTTCGTTCCGCTCTGGAACGCACTGATATTGAGTTACCCGCCGGTCAACTAACGCATGTACTACGCCATACTTTTGCATCGCACTTTATGATGAATGGCGGTAACATATTGGTGTTGCAAAGAGTACTTGGACATACTGATATTAAAATGACTATGCGTTATGCGCATTTCGCACCAAATCATTTTGATGAAGCTTTGAAATTTAATCCCTTAAGCAACAGTCTATAGGCAATTACGATGAATGAACATTTAAAAGAACCACTGTTAAATTATAAAAATCAGACTAATCCTGGGTATGCTTTATTAATCACTGGTGACTGGGGTTCTGGTAAAACTTACACAATAACAAACTACCTTTCAAAAGATTCCATATATTATATAAGCCTCTATGGTCTATCCTCTGAAATAGATATCCAAGCTAATATTTTCGGTGTGATGAATCCAGAGAAAAAAAACTTAAATCCATTACTGAGAAATTTAACAGTATCAATATCGGTGCATATGGATTACGTTTAAGTCTAGGACGGTTTGTTTCAGCACTAATGAACTCAAACAGCAATGAACTCGTAAAGAAAGATAAAATTATTGTTTTTGATGACTTAGAAAGGTGCCAACTTGACTTAGATATCACCTTAGGGGTAATAAACAAGTATGTCGAACATCATGAGTGTCGGGTTATTGTTATTTGCAACGATAAAAAAAGCGACCCATTATTTTCTTTATCGAAAGAAAAATTATTTGGGCTAACATTAAAAGTTCTACCAGATATTGAACAGGCATTTGATGAATTTACTAAACTCAAAAAATACGACCCGATTAAAAAAAACCTTAAAGAATTAATCCTAAGTATATTTCTCACTTCTAAAATACAATCTTTACGCATACTCAAACATACAATAAATGACTGTTTACAACTTTATTCAATATTAGAGGATAAACATAAAGAAAATAAACCCTGCATAGCTGAATTATTTTCTTTATTCTTAGCCATTACTTATGAAGTTAGGTCAGGGGGAATCAAAGAAAGTGATTTAATTATCAGAAGTGATCAATTTAAAAATCACCTTTTTAATAAAAAAGCGGCAAAAATTAATATGTTCCCTATGATAGAAACGGACAAAAAAGAGGAGTTACCATCGGAGTCTGACGTAAGAATAAAAAAAGCCATAGATAAGTATGCGCCTATTTTGCTTGGTAGTAATATTATTACTAACGATGACTTAATCAACTCTATCTTTAATGGGAATTTCAATAGAAAGGGAATTTGCGATTCTGTGAACTTATCATCTCATTTTGCTGAGGCAAGAAGCACTCCAAACTGGATAATCGCTTATAATTATTATAACTATGAAAATGACATATTAGAGAAAGCAACTGAAGGCCTTAAGAAAGACTTTGAAAATAGAAGGTTAATTATTCCTGGTGAAATGTTACATCTTTTCCACCTCATGTTCCTGATGTCCTATATAAATGAGATAAATCTATCTTATGAAGACATTGAGAAAAAATGTAAAGAATATATTGATGACATTTACTCTAGAGGTGAAATGGAGCCAACTGAAATTAAATTCGATCCTTATAGAAATAATAGTAATTATAACGGTTATGGTTATTGGACTGAGGATGATTACAAAGAGTATGCGGGGCGAGTTAAAGTTTACTTGAAAAGTGTGCGTCAAAAGTCTTTTAATGATCAGCAACCTGCTATCCAAAATTCACTTATGGAAACTTTACGAAGTGACGTCGTTAGGTTCTCAAAAATTATTGGATATGATAATGGCCAGACAGGCGAATATTACCAAATACCAATTCTTTCGGGAATTCCTGCAGAAGTTTTTGTTAATACATGGCTATTAAACCCAACATCTCAATGGAGACATGTAACCTATTCTTTACAGCATCGTTATGCGAATGATAGGTTAGATCGAGAAATGGTTGACGAGAAAGAATGGTTTAAAGAAGTTGTGAAAATCATAGAGGAACGGGCTGCTACTGAAAAGGGGTTTAAAAATCAAATGTTGAACATGTTGATCCCATCTGAACTTAAGGAACAACTTTTTCAATAAGTACTCTTTGTCGCAAAATTGTCGCACTAAGATAGAGATATTGCCGTATATTGACTGATATTCACATTGCAACCCATTGATATACCGTTAAGACATTGTTTTTCAATGGGTTACATGATTCTCATAATCGCTTGGTCGCTGGTTCAAGTCCAGCAAGGGCCACCAAATTTTAGTTTGAGATTCAAACGATTAAGCCACTTCATACGGAGTGGCTTTTTTGTTGCGTGAATACCTGTCTTCCCCTGACTTTTCCACGGATTGAGCCTCTCTCGTCATTGACCCCATACGCCCTGCATATAATAATGATAACCATTAACATTAAAGAATCAGGAATGGATCCAATGACAAGGGCTGGTTTTCGCCGTTTTTCAGGGATGGTTGCGCTGTTGTTATCGCTGCTTGTCGCCACGCAGGCTTTCGCAGAAGGCTGGCCACGGCAAGTTATGACCTCAAAGGGAAGCATCACATTACAACAGCCGCCGCAGCGGATTGTCTCCACCAGCGTCACCGTCACCGGCACATTGCTGGCGATTAATGCGCCGGTTATCGCCAGCGGGGCGACTGCGCCCAATAATCGGGTTTCCGATGCTCAGGGCTTTTTCCGCCAGTGGGGCGATGTCGCGAAACAACGCGGTGTGCAGCGGCTTTATATCGGCGAACCGAATGCTGAAGCCATTGCCGGACAGGCACCGGATCTCATCATTATTGCCGCCACAGGCGGGGATTCCGCACTGAAACTCTATGATCAGCTGTCGGCCATTGCGCCGGTCATGGTGGTCAATTACGACGATAAAAGCTGGCAGGAACTCGCCACCGAATTAGGCCGGGCGACGGGTAAAGAAACCGATGCCGCCAAGGTTATCGCGCAGTTTTCAGCCCGTGAAGACAGTCTGAAAAAAGCGATACATTTGCCACCGCAGCCGGTGTCCGCGCTGGTTTATGGATCAGATGGCAAAAGCGCCAATCTGTGGACGCCCGCGTCACCGCAAGGTCAGTTGCTCCGGCAGTTAGGATTCAGCCTCGCGCCGGTTCCGCTGAATTTCGCCGCCAGTTACAGTCAGGGCAAACGCCATGACATCATCCAGCTTGCCGGTGAGAAAATGCCGGAGGCGATGAACGGCCAGACGCTGCTGTTATTTTCCGCCAGTCAGCCTGATGCACAACGGCTGCTGACCAATCCTTTTCTGGCGAAGTTACCTGCCGTGCAGGCCGGGCGCGTGTATGCCATGGGTGACGACACGTTCAGGCTCGATTATTACAGCGCCAGCAACATGCTGAATCAGCTTGAAAAACTGTTCGTAACTCACTGATGTCCTGCTCAATAAAAAATCTCACAGCGCTGTTGGTTGCCTTGTTTTTGCTCTGCCTGATGATGGCGCTGAGTCTGGTGCTGGGCGAGAAATCGCTTGCGTCCGGCACCGTGATGTCAGCGCTTAACGGCCAGTGCACAGGGGCGGATTGTGTGATTGTCACCGATGCCCGTGTGCCGCGCACGCTGGCCGGTTTGCTGGCAGGGATGGCGCTCGGATTATCCGGCGCACTGATGCAAATCCTCACCCGCAATCCGCTGGCTGATCCCGGTATTCTTGGCGTTAATGCGGGTGCGGCTTTCGCGGTGGTTATCGGTATCGCCTTTTTTGGCGCAACGGATGTCAGCCACTATTTGTGGTTCGCGTTTGCCGGTGCCTTGCTGGCAACATTGCTGGTCGCCATGATCGGCGCGCTGGGACGCGGAAAGCTGGATCCGGTACGCTTAACTCTGGCGGGCGTCGCGCTCGGCGCTGTGCTGGAAGGCATGTCTTCGGGGATTTCCCTGCTCAACCCGACCGTCTACGATCAGTTGCGATTCTGGCAGGCTGGCTCGCTGGATATCCGCAATATTACCGTGATTAAAACCATCACACCGCCGGTGACTTTTGCGGTTGTCCTGAGCTTACTGATGGCCCGCTCCCTGAATAATCTGACGATGGGCAGCGAACTGGCGACGGCGCTCGGCACCAAAATCGCGACCACGCAGTTGCTGGGATTACTGGCGATTACGTTGTTGTGCGGCAGCGCCACAGCGGCTGTCGGCCCCATCGCCTTTGTCGGCCTGATGGTGCCGCATATGGCGCGCTGGATCTGTCGTGCGGATCCGCGCTGGATGCTGCCGTGGACGCTGGTGTTAACCCCGACGCTGTTGCTGGCAGCCGATATCGCCGGGCGTTTTCTGGTTACCGGAGAATTGCGGGTTTCCGTGGTGGTCGCCTTTATCGGCGCGCCGGTGCTTATTTTCCTGGTACGCCGTCCCGGTGGATTACACAGAGGTTAACCATGAGCCAGACTCTTACAGAACCTCGCCCGCTGAAAAAACCTTTGCTGCTGTCGCGCCCCTTTCTGACCGCCTGCGGACTGGTGTTATGCCTGATCCTGCTGGCGGTTTACGCGCTGGGTAGCGGAACACTGGCACTGACGCCGTCGCAGGTTGTCAGCGCCCTGCTCGGCGACGGGCCGAAAAACCTGAGCATTATTGTCACGCAATGGCGTCTGCCGCGCGTGGTGATGGCGATGGTTCTCGGTGCCGCACTCGGCATCAGCGGCGCGATTTTTCAGTCGCTGCTGCGCAATCCATTGGGAAGTCCGGACGTTATCGGTTTTAACACCGGCGCGTATACCGGCGTTCTGCTGATTATCGTGTTGTTCAATGGCGCTGCGGGCGACCTTCTCCCCGGCGCGATGGCAGGCGGCGTCGTGACCGCACTGGTGGTATACGCCCTGGCGTGGCGTCAGGGCATCGAAACGTTCCGCCTGATTATCGTCGGTATCGGCGTACGGGCGCTGCTGATTGCGGTCAATACCTGGCTGATTATTCACGCCTCGCTGGAATCGGCGCTGACGGCTGGCTTGTGGAATGCTGGTTCGCTCAATGGCATCACATGGGAGAAAAGCCTGCCGGCGACGGGGATGATTATCGTCGCCTGCATGCTGGCGCGTTGCTTATCCGCTCCGATGCGGTTGCTCGAAATGGGCGATGATGCCGCCTGTGCGCTGGGCGTACCGGTGACGCGTTCACGTTTATTGCTGATGCTGGCGGGCGTGGCGTTGACCGCCGCAGCCACCGCGCTGGCCGGGCCAATTTCCTTTATTGCGCTGGTGTCACCGCAAATTTCGCGTCGTCTTTGCGCCAGCCAGCAGCACGCTTTATTTTTCGCGGCGCTGACCGGCGCGCTGCTGTTGCTCGCCGCCGATGTCACTGCACAACGGCTGTTCACGCCCTATCAGTTACCCGTGGGCGTGCTGACCGTCAGTCTGGGCGGCATTTATCTGATTGGGTTGCTGATCCGGGAGTCGCGACGCTCATGAATACTGAACACTCTTCCCCTTTGTACGCGAAAGATCTGACGCTGGGCTACGATAAAAAAATCGTCGCCCGCGAACTCTCCGTCTCTATCCCTCAGGGAAAACTCACCGTGATTATCGGGCCGAATGCCTGCGGTAAATCCACATTATTGCGCACGCTCAGCCGCCTGATGCCGCCGCAATCCGGCACGGTATTTCTGGACGGCAAACTGATCGGTGATTACGGCACCAGAGACGTCGCGAAACGTCTGGGTTTACTGCCGCAAAGTTCAACGGCGCCGGGCGATATCAGTGTGGCGGATCTGGTGGCCCGCGGGCGTTACCCGCATCAGAGCCTGTTCAGCCGCTGGACAGCGCAAGATACGCTGGCGGTGAACGACGCCATGCACGCGACGGGAGTATTCGCACTGGCGGAAAGCACGGTGAATTCACTTTCCGGCGGACAGCGCCAGCGGGTGTGGATAGCCATGGTGCTGGCGCAACAAACGCCGTTGTTATTGCTGGATGAACCGACAACCTGGCTGGATATCGCGCATCAGATTGATTTGATGGAACTGATGTGTCGCCTGAATCAGGAAAACGGCCGCACGCTGGTGGTGGTGTTGCACGACCTGAATCAGGCATGTCGTTACGCCGGGCATCTGATTGCCATGCGCGATGGAAAAATACTGGCTGAGGGCGCACCGGCAGACATCGTCACACCGGCACTGATCGAACAGGTTTTCGGGCTGCGCTGCGCCATTATCGACTGTCCGGTTTCGCATACACCGTTAATTATCCCGCTGGGTAACGGTTGAATCTCCGGTGCTCCATGGCTCTTCGTTCCACAGGTATTGAAGGCCATCGGCTAATCCGCCGCGCCAGCTCAGCGCGTCGTGACCGGCATCGACCACGCGATAACGCACGCTGTTTTTGGTGCGGCTCAGCAGCTCATCCATCTGATTATTCACCTGATAAATCAGTCGCTCATTGCTGCCCGCTTCCATGAAAATTTTCAGATGGCTGGCAGCCCCCAGCCCGTTACTCACCGCACGCAGTAACAAATCCGCCTCGTCAGGATTTTCATCCTGCTGCGATTTATTACGTCGCGGCCACCAGAAAGAACCGGACTGACTGAGTACCAGACCGAAGCGCTGCGGCCAGTGCAAACCGGCGTACAACGCTGACAGCCCGCCAAAGCTCTGCCCCGCCACCACTGTTTTGTTCGCATCGCTGCTGTGCGGTGCGAGCGTCGCCACGGCGGGCAATAACTCCTCCTGAACGGCCAGCCAGAAATCTGCATTACAGGTCAGTTCGCGACTGCGGGTCTGTGTATCGATCACATCAATCAGCACGTAGACGGCCTGCGGCAATGTGCCTTCCTGCGTCAGCTGCATCAGCGGCTGCCAGACCGGCATCTGCTGCGCCCAGAACTGGCCGTCGAGCAACAGCGCCAGCGGGCGCGATGCCGGATCCTGGCTTTCGCCGGTGGTGTAGATCCAGACCTTGCGCCGGTTGCCCAGACGCGCACTGTTCCACTGATAGGTTTGCAGTTTTGCCGGTTTCTGTGGCAACGCGGCACCGTGGAGATCAAACTCCCGCCAGGCAGGCTGCGGCAATGCGTCGGGCATATGCAAAGGCGACAACGCGTGAGATTTCGCCCCCGGCCACGGCTGATTCGGATTCAGCGGGTCATAAATCGCATGGGCGAACATATCTTTCCACCATTCCCGCGCAGCCAGCATGGCGGTATAGGCATCGGGATCCTGCGGGAACTCTCTGCCGGGCCCGGTGCGCGGGATCAGGCTGTAGCTGCCGCGCCAGCCGGAGCGCAGCGTAATACTCAGCGACCAGACATCGGTTCCCGCAAGTCTTTGCAGGCTTTGCGGCGGTAAAGACTGATGGTGATCGGTGATGCCGTTGATGTTGATCCACACCCGCTGGAAATCCGATGTCGCCTCACTGCCCTGCGGATCCCGCCAGAAGAACGTCACGTTGCATACGTCATCATTCAGCCGTTCGATCAAGGGTGAACCTTGCGCTTTAATGTCTTTCCACCATTCGGCACTTCCCGCCTGAGAGCTTGCTAACATCGCCTGCGCGGTGGGTTTTTCCGGAAACTGCGATTTCATCATGTTTACGCTTTACAGTCTTTTGGCAGTGAGAGAAGGCATAATTTGCAGAATGATTGACCTGCTTCCTGAAAATTATGAATGGGAATCGTATTGATAATTGTTTGCATTTGCAATAGTGTGTTACCGCCCGTAAACGGGACGATAAAAATACACACACAACAGGCCATCCTCCTGTTCACTAAATCTGTTTTGCAGGAACGGATGGATTTCAGGGCAGAATCCACTATGAAAAGCAGGCTACCACACTATTCTCTGGCAACCTTAATCGGGCTGGGATCAGCACTTTCTTTGCCCGTCAGCGCGGCAGAAAGCACCATACCCCGCACAACAGACGCCAGCCAGAACACCGCAGAAACACAGGAAGACACCAGCGACACACTGGTTGTCACCGCCGCACAGCAAAACCTTCAGGCTCCCGGCGTTTCCACCATCACTTCTGATGAAATCCAAAAACGCCCTCCGGCACGCGACATCAACGAACTTATCCGCACCATGCCCGGCGTAAACCTGACCGGTAACTCTACCAGCGGCCAGCGCGGTAATAACCGCCAGATCGACATCCGGGGTATGGGCCCGGAAAATACCTTAATCCTGATCGACGGTAAGCCGGTGAACAGCCGCAACTCAGTGCGTCAGGGCTGGCGCGGTGAGCGTGATACCCGCGGCGACACAAGCTGGGTTCCGCCCGATATGATCGAGCGCATCGAAGTGATCCGCGGCCCGGCGGCGGCGCGTTACGGTAACGGCGCGGCGGGTGGCGTGGTGAACATCATCACTAAAAAAGACACTCAGGAGTGGCACGGTTCCTGGAATACCTATCTGAACGCACCACAACATAAAGACGAAGGCTCGACCAAACGTACCGATTTCAGCCTCTCCGGCCCGCTCAACGATCAGTTCAGTTTCCGCCTGTTCGGTGGCTACAGCAAAACGCAGGCTGACGCGCAGTACATCAACGACGGTCATCAGTCTGAGCGTACCGGCACCTATGCTGACACCGTTCCGGCAGGTCGCGAAGGCGTGATCGATAAGAATATCGACGCCCTGTTGCACTGGGATTTTGCCCGCATGCAGTCACTGGAATTTGAAGTGTCCAACAGCCGTCAGGGCAACCTGTACGCAGGCGACACGCAGAACACCAACACCAGTGATTTGGTGAAAAGCATGTACGGTGAAGAGACTAACCGCATTTACCGCCAGTCCTACTCGGTGACCTACAAAGGCGCATGGGATAACGGTGTGACCACCAACAACTACGTGCAGTACGAAAAAACCCGTAACTCGCGCATGGATGAAGGGCTGGCGGGCGGTACCGAAGGCATCTTCTCTGACGAAGACTTCAACACCATCGCTCTGGGCGACATTCTGGCGCACAGCGAAGTCAGTATTCCGTTTGAGCTGGGCGTGCCGCAAACCGCGACGTTCGGCACTGAATGGAACCAGCAGAAGATGAAAGATCCGTCTTCCAACACGCAGGCTATGCTCGGCGGCGCGATTGCCGGTACCGACAGCACCAACCGCAGCCCCTATTCTCAGGCAGAGATTTTCTCGCTGTTTGCCGAAGATAATATTGAGCTGACCGACAGCACCATGCTGGTGCCGGGTCTGCGTTTCGACCATCACTCCATTGTCGGCAATAACTGGAGCCCGTCGCTGAACCTGTCTCAGGAACTGGGCGACGATTTCACCCTGAAAATGGGTATCGCCCGCGCCTATAAAGCGCCGAGCCTGTATCAGACCAACCCGAACTACGTGCTGTACAGTAAAGGTCAGGGTTGTGCGGCCAGCGGCGGCGGTTGTTATCTGGTGGGGAATAAAGATCTGGATGCGGAAACCAGCGTTAACAAAGAGATCGGGCTGGAATTCCACCGCAACGGTTATCAGGCGGGCGTGACCTATTTCCGCAACGATTATCGCAACAAAATCGAATCCGGTTATCTGCCAACCGGCACGTCCTCCACCGGCACAACTGATGTATATAAATGGGAAAACGTGCCGAAAGCCGTGGTTCAGGGGCTGGAGGGCACGCTGAATATTCCGGTCAGCAGCACCGTTTCCTGGAATAACAACGGCACGTACATGATTGAAAGTAAAAACAAAGAGACCGGCGATTATCTGTCGATCATCCCGGAATTTACCATCAACTCCACGCTGAGCTGGCAGGCGACGGAAGATCTCTCTCTGCAATCTACCCTGACCTGGTATGGCCGTCAGAAGCCGAAGAAATACAACTACAAAGGTGAAGCCGTCACCGGCAGTGAGAAGAATGAAGTCAGCCCGTATTCTGTGGTCGGCATGAGCGGCACCTACACCGCGACCAAAAATGTCAGCGTCACGGCGGGTATTGATAACGTCTTCGACAAACGCCAGTTCCGTGCGGGTAATGCCCAGACCGTGGGTAATGCCACCACCGGCGCCTATATGTACGGCGCAGGCGCGGCAACCTACAACGAACCGGGCCGCACGTTCTACATGAGCCTGAATACGCACTTCTGAGTATGTTGCCCACATAAAAAAGCCACCTGCAAAGGTGGCTTTGTTGTTTCTGAAACCTGACTTTGGGCTTACAGCACGCCCTGCGCCAGCATGGCATCAGCGACTTTGACGAAGCCGGCGATATTTGCGCCACGGACATACTGCGTCTGCTGGCTTTCGCCGCCGTATTCGACACACGACTGGTGAATATCCAGCATGATGTGACGCAAACGCGCATCCACTTCTTCGGCTTTCCAGCTCAGACGCGCAGCGTTCTGCGCCATCTCCAGCCCTGAGGTTGCCACGCCACCGGCATTCGCCGCTTTACCCGGCGCGAACAACACGCCCGCGTCGGTGAACAAGTCGGTCGCTTCAATCGTCGTTGGCATATTCGCGCCTTCAGCGACCGCTTTCACGCCATTGGCGATCAGCACGCGTGCCGCAGAGGCATCCAGTTCATTTTGTGTGGCGCAAGGCAGCGCGATATCCACCGGCACGTTCCACGGCTGCTGGCCTTCGAGATACGTCAGTCCGAGTTTTTGCGCGTAATCCGCCACGCGGCCATCACGGCTGGCTTTGATTTCGGTCAGCAGCGCCAGTTTCTCAGGAGTAAAGCCTGCTTCATCGACGACAGTACCGTTAGAATCTGACGCCGTAATCACCCGTGCGCCCAGTGACATGGCTTTTTCAATTGCATATTGTGCGACGTTACCGGAACCAGACACCGCCACGCGCATACCTTCGAAATCCAGGCCATGGCGTTTAAGCATCGATTCAGTGAAATAGATCAGGCCATAACCTGTGGCTTCCGGGCGGATCAGGCTGCCGCCGAACGACAACCCTTTGCCGGTGAACACGCTGGCAGTGTTGTTGGAGAGTTTTTTCATCATCCCCGCCATATAGCCGACTTCACGCCCGCCGACGCCGATATCCCCCGCAGGCACATCAGTATCCGGGCCGAGATGACGGTAAAGTTCCAGCATCAGCGCCTGACAGAAACGCATGATCTCGCCTTCGCTTTTGCCTTTCGGATTGAAATCACTGCCGCCCTTTCCGCCGCCCATTGGCAACGTGGTCAGGGCATTTTTAAAGGTCTGCTCAAAACCAAGGAATTTGAGAATCGATAAATTGACCGACGGATGGAAACGCATGCCGCCTTTATACGGGCCAATCGCCGAGCTGAACTGTACACGCCAGCCACGGTTCACCTGCACCTGATTTTTGTCATCCACCCACGCGATACGGAACTGAATGACACGTTCCGGCTCCACCAGACGTTCGAGTAAAGCAGAACGGCGGTATTGCGGATTTTGTTCGAGGAAAGGCCATAGCGTGGTCATAACTTCACGTACGGCCTGGGAGAATTCGACCTGATGCGGGTCGCGTTGCTGAACTGAGGATAAGAACTGTTCGAGGGATTGAATCTGATCCATTAAGGTAAAACTCCGTTTGTAAGTGATGTTGTCTTTTTTATTTACTGCTTATTTTTTGACTATGCATCGACTGACAAGCGGACATCAAGCAATTTATTTCCCAATAAAAACCCTAAGATTTACGACCTTCCAGCTTCAGTAACAACAACTTGTTGTCCAGCCCGCCAGCAAAGCCGGTTAATTTCCCGGAAGCACCAATCACCCGGTGACACGGCGCCACGATAGAAATCGGGTTGCGGCCATTGGCCGCGCCCACCGCACGAACCGCTTTCGGGCGACCGATACGACGGGCGATCTCGCCGTAGCTGCGCGTTTCACCAAACGGAATTTCCAGCAACGCCGCCCAGACTTCTTTCTGGAATTCGGTGCCGGTGAAATCGAGTTCCAGCTCAAAACGGGTACGCTTACCGGCAAAATATTCGTTCAGCTGTTGTTCGGTTTTCAGCAAGATCGGAAACGACGGGTCTTCAATCATATCGCCCAACGGCACGCGCCCGTCGATTTCACATTCCCACAAAATGGCGGTCAGCTTATCGCCTTTCGCCGCCAGTGTGAGTAACCCGACCGGCGATGCCATCCGCTTGAATCTGTTTTCCATCAGTCCCTTCCTCTGCAAGTTTTACGCCCCACACTTTACCGGAAAGGCAGGAACTGACGAAAATTATTTCAGGCCCAACTGTGCGCGAAGTTCCGCTTTCGCCGCGTCGAATTCGGTTTTGAAATCTGGCTGTTCTTCCATTTTTTGCGCGATCAGTGCAGCACCGGTGCGGCTCATCACGGTATCAGAACGGTAATGGAAACCCGCTACCAGACGGTTTTCGGCGTAACCGGCCGCCCGGGTGAACAGCGCGTTGCGTTTTTCCGGCACCATTTCGCCCAGCACCGTCGCCATCAGATAGCCGATAGTAGAATGACCGGAAGGCCATGAGCCGGATTTGGATTTTTTCAGCAGCGGATGAATTTGTTCATCGAGCATATAAGGACGCGGGCGGTTAAAGGCTTTCTTGGCGTGATCGTCCACCACGTCTTCGGTCGCCACAATACGATCAAACAGCGCAGCGGTTTTCGGCAGTTTCGCAGCATCAAAGTCCGGCCCCATCACATCGGCAAAACGCCAGACGTTTTCTTCAGCATCAGCAATCGCCGCTTTTTCCTGCTCCGGCGTACGGGTGGCCTGAATTTCGAGCAATTCTTTCAGTTCCGCTTTGGTCTGCGCCGAATCATCCGCCGGTGGCGCGGGCAGATATTTCGTCAGATCCAGTTCCTGGCTGGTGATAAAGGGTTTGGCTTCGTCAGCCGCCTGAACGACAAAAGTGGAACCGAGGGTGAAAAGCAGCAGAGCAACGAGGGACTTACGCACGGGGAAACTCCTGATATTAGTTTGAATATCAGGAGAGTAGAGAACAAGTGTGACGCTTAAATGACAAACATCAGCCGAGCAAACCGAGTTTTCCGGTCAGCTTGCGCACCACTTTCTTTTTACCCGCCAGCGCAATGCCCAGCAGTTGCAGGTTGTCCGTCGGCACAACAGACACCGCTTCGCGAAACGCGGCGTAATCCGTGGTTTGCTGTCCTTCGACCGGAAAAATAATCCCGTCCATTTCGTCATCATTAAGCAGGTGCTGATGAAGGTGCGTGAGCTGTTCGCTGTCGGCAACCAGCACGCTGATGCCAATCGGGATCAGCCCCGGGTGTTCGCGGTTATCAGCGTCAATCAGCGGCTCGCCCACCAGCGACGGATGGCGTTGCCCGAGCGTCAGGGCCAGCACGGCGGCGGCATTGGCGGCATGTCCGGCTGCAAGTTGCTGGTTGATGACAATCACGCAGCGTTCCGGTGACGAAGGCAGAATTGTTGCAGGCGTATTCATGATGACAGGCTCCGGTTCAGTTGAAACATGAGCTTAACCCGTCACTTTTTCTCAATCTGGAAGATTTGTGCACAGACGCCGGTAATGTGCTGGCGTGAGCTGATAGGCGCGGCGGAACCAGCGCCCGAGATGGCTCTGATCAGCAAAACCTAAATCAGCCGCCACGTCAGCCGGTGTGCGCCCGAGCGCCAGCCCTTCTCGGGCGCGGGTCAGTTTCAGCTGAATAAGATAGGCGTGCGGCGGCAATCCGAATTCAGCTTTAAACGCACGGCTGACCACAAAGCGGCTTTCGCCGGTCGCCGCTGCCAGTTGTTCGAGGCCGATGTCTTCGTGCAAGTGGGCATGCAGATATTCCCGCGCCTGATGCGCCAACCGCGACCAGGGCGCATGCCCCTGAAGTCGCGGCGGCTGCCAGGTGAGATGGCCGCCCAGTGCACAGAGCAAGCCGTCGAGCGCGGTCTGGCGGACAATGCGCAGGTCTTTGCCGTGCAGCGCCTGAAAAGCCCGTGACGTCGCCTGCGCCAGTTGCGGATCCTGCGCTAAGGTATTTTCGAAACTCGGATCACCGGCCGGAGAAAGGGAATCGCACCGTGCCGCCAGCTCGCGGCTCAGCCATTGCGGATCGAGATACAGCATGTGATAGGTAAAACCGCCGGGCTGCACCGCATCGCCGTCATGGATTTCGCCCGGTTCGAGCATAAAGACTTTGCCCGGCAGGCTTTGATGTTTCTGGCGGCGACAACTGAACTGCTGCAAACCGTACTGAGTGACACCGACCAGATAACTGTCATGCCAGTGGGGATCGTAAGCATGGCCTTCGAAATGGGCGTGGATCGTCTCGATCCCGCTGTCTTTATCTTTCGATAAATCGACCCAGTTTGCAGACGCCATACATCCCCCGCTGAATGAATTAACAACAGGGTAACAAATAGGCGGAGTGAATAAAACTCGGTGGGTTTAAACCCCCCTCCCGGCCTCCCCCTTCGCAGGGGGAGGAGCTGAAAAAACTGCCAGCTTTTTCTCGGGGGAGGCGCTGAAAAACTTAGTGCTTCACGCTTTCAATAAAGGTTTTACGGGCGGTTTTGGAACCCAGACGCTCAGCTTCATCCAGCAATTTCAGGGCTTTATCGACGTCCCCTGCTTTCGCTGCTTTCTTAATCGCATCGTTAAAGTAGGTTTCTGAATCGCTGAGCATTGGCTCGCTCGGTTTGGCCGGAGCCGCCGCAGGTGCAGGCGCTTGTGTGCTGCCGACCACTACGGGTGCTGCCGCTGCCGGTGCGGAAGACGGGAAGATCTGACCAATCATCACGTTACCGGTTTTCTGCTCGGCAGTGACTTTCAGGCTCAGTGTGCCGGTCGGGGTATGACGGGCAATCGGATCCGGGATATCCGGTACGGCGTTACCCACGCCCGCAGCGAAGGCTTTCGCCGGGTTCACCATCTGCGTGGTCTCAGCTAAGTCCTGACGGGTGGTGTACACCAGCAGATAAATTTGTTTCTGACCCAGTGCCGGTGTCAGTTTCAGTGTGCCTTCCAGACGATCGCTCGAGACGATGCCCGGTTTCTGATACGGGAAATAGCTGGAAGGGTAAAACGCAGCCGGACGCATCTGCTCATCCAGCACCAGAACATTTGGCGCATACACGGTTTTACCGGTCGCGATACTGGTCAGCGTAATTTCAAGCGAACCCCGGTCAGCAGGTAAAGCGAATGCCCCGACGGCGCCCTGAATCTCACCCTGATTAATTTCAGCGCTGGACGTCCCCAGCGTCACATCCTGCGTCACTGGCGGAACCAGCGGCGTCCATGAAAGGTTGCGTAAGGTCTGGCTGGAAATAGCCGGTGCAGTATTCGCATCATTTTGCGCAGCGTTCACCACAGCAGGGGCAGCAGCCAACAGGCTCAGCGACAGACACAGTGACAGCAGATTCTTTTTCATTATTGTTTCCTTTGAAATCACCATGAAGGCTGGCGGTCATCAGCGATAATCCGCCAGCCAGCACATCTTCTTTACTGCGTTTTTTTAAAGCTTACATTGCCATTTTTCCAAACTCTTTCGGGTTGCCGGAAGGCGGCAAGCGTCCAAGTCCCCGGGAGCGTAGACAACTACGTGACCGGGGCGAGGACGCGCAGCCAACGCATCGGCAGCGCGAAGGAGGAAGGAAAAAATTACCACCAGATTTCCATTTGGGCGCCGAAGGTTATTTCGTCGTCATTACCACGGCTGTATGTGGTCGTGCTGGTGTCGTTCATCGCTAAGCCATTGTTTGCGCCGCTGTCAGTGTCGTAGCCCCATTTTTCATCCCAGTTCGCATAAGTGGCAAACACGCGGATGGCCGGACGTGACCAGATGCTGTCGCCCGCCTGCCATTGTTGCGCCAGGGTGACTTTGTACTGGCCGTTTTTGTCGCCGGTACGCTGGGATTTCACGTTGTCGTAACCGACTTCCAGCAAGGTGCTCATGATCGGGGTCCATTTGTACATCGGACGGACACCGACGGTGTACCAGGTGGTGCCGTTGTTGTTATCGCGGTCAACGTCCTGATACATCGCCACGTACATCAGGCTCCAGGTGTCGTTGAAGTCGATAGCACCGTGGTCGAGCACACGCACCATGCTGCCGTTGTTGTTGATGGCAGCACCATTCGAGTGGCCGTTCGCCGCGCCCTGGCCCGGATCCGTCATGGAATCTGCGGCATATTGCAGCACGAATTTGTTATAGCCGTTGTAAATACTTTGCGTATGTTCCGCAGTGACCAGGAAGCCGTCTTTGGTCGCATCGTCAGCCAGTGAATAACCATCACGCGCGTTAGCACGACCGTAATCCACCCCTAACTCCAGCACACCGCCCGGGTTAGTTTGCAGGCCTGCCAGACGCACGTCGAACACGTCGTTGGAGGTAGGCACTTCGTTACGCTGGTCGGCGATATAACCGTATGAACCGCCGCTTTCGGTGTTACGGGTGGCAGCCAGAGACAGTTTACCGAAGCCCAGATCGATGTCTTCCAGACCCGCACCAGGACCTGAAATATCCCAGTAGTAGAAGTCGATCATGTGAACGTCATGACGTTGGTAGAAACGCTTACCGGCCCACATAGTCGAACCCGGCAGCCATTCGATCAGGTTCTTACCCTTCACGTTTGCTTCGCGGAAAGCCGGATCGGTTGACTCCCAGTCGTTCTGTTGAGAAACGGAATACGCCACGTTGGTGTCGAAGTAGAAGCTCTTATCCCCTTCTTTCCACACTTCCTGACCCAGTTTCAACTCTGCATACGTCTCACATTCGTTACCGAGACGGTATTTGCTGTCTGCACCTGTCGCTTTGAAACATTGCTGCTCGCCGCCGCTGCCGGTCCAGCCAATACCCGAACGGGCATAACCTGTGAAATCCACCGCCATCGCTTGTGTAGAAAGGATGCCAGCAGCCACTGCCAGCGCCAGGGAAGAACTACGCATTGTGATCATCATTTTCTCCTGTAGGGGATCGCGTGCTTTCAAACACCAGGTTCGGGGTGTAACCGGCGACATGCCGTTCCGTCTTCGCGGAACAGATGGCAGCGGTGTGGCGGCAAACCGATGGCGAATGTTGCACCTTCTTCTACCAGCACCACGTCGTTCTGGCGGTACACCAGGTTCTGACGAATTGCCGGAATTTGGATGTGGATCTGTGTTTCGTTACCCAGTTGCTCGACGACCTGCACTTCGCCGGAAAGCGTCACTTCAGCGACGTCGCTTGGCAGAAGATGTTCAGGGCGGATACCCAGTGACAGGTTGCTGCCGACTTTCACGTCGGTCCCTTCCACCGGCAGCCAGACTTGCTGGCGGTTCGGCAATTCGACCTGTACGCGCGCAGGTTCAGCAGCGGTGACTTTCACCGGCAGGAAATTCATTTTGGGTGAGCCGATAAAACCGGCGACAAAGCGGTTGGCAGGATAGTGATACAACTCGAGCGGCTTACCGACCTGCGCGATATGCCCGGCATCGAGCACCACGATTTTGTCGGCCAGCGTCATCGCTTCGACCTGATCGTGGGTCACGTAAATCATGGTGCGTTTCAGGCGTTTATGCAGACGTGAAATCTCAATACGCATCTGCACACGCAGCGCAGCATCTAAGTTAGAAAGCGGTTCATCGAGCAGAAAAACCGTCGGCTCGGCAACCAGCGTACGGCCAATCGCCACGCGCTGACGTTGTCCGCCGGAAAGCGCTTTCGGGCGTCTGTCCAGCAAATGCGCCAGTTGCAACACTTCGGAAACCTGATTCACCCGCTGATTGATCTCGGCTTTTTTTGCCCCCGCCAGCTTCAGGCCGAAGGACATGTTTTCTGCCACAGACAGATGCGGATAAAGCGCATAAGACTGGAATACCATGCCGATGCCACGATCGGCGGGCGGCACTTCATTCATGCGTTTATCGCCAATCTTCAATTCACCGGACGTGATGTCTTCCAGGCCTGCAATCATGCGCAGCAGAGTGGATTTACCACAGCCGGACGGCCCGACGAACACCACAAACTCGCCTTCTTCTATTTCCAGGTTGATGTCGCTGGAAATCACGGTGTCGCCAAAGGCTTTGTACACGCTGTTAAGGGAAACGCTCGCCATCCTGAACTCCTGTACTTGCTGCCAGCGAGAAAACTCAATGCAACGAAGAGTGAAGGATTAGCCGGTAACCGTAATCATCCGTAACAAAGTTTTTCATGGGGGAGGAGCAGGGAGGATGACGATTCACCGCAACCGGATGAAAGTTCACAGCAAAAATCAAATTCGTGATCTGAATGGCAAAAAACGAACCATATTTTTGAGTGATGAACCACATAACGCCTGAGAGTGTCGGTGGGATCACATTCTGAGAGGTGGGGGCGTAGAGGGGGGGATGATGAAGCTGTGACAGGTTAAATCCACACTGGCGTCGTACCCTGTCTTTTCCGTCTCAGACGATAAAAAAACCGACTACAAAAGGATTGGATTATGACCCTCAGCATTAAAAAGATTGTTAAACACACACTGGCACTCTCGGCGCTGGCTACGCTGGTGTTGTCATCTTCCGCGTTCGCCAAAATAGAAGAAGGAAAGCTGGTCATCTGGATCAACGGTGACAAGGGCTATAACGGCCTGGCGGAAGTCGGTAAGAAATTTGAAAAAGACACCGGCATTAAAGTCACGGTAGAACATCCGGACAAGCTGGAAGAAAAATACCCGCAAGTGGCAGCCACAGGCGGCGGCCCTGACATCATCTTCTGGGCGCATGACCGTTTTGGCGGCTACGCACAATCCGGTCTGCTGGCTGAAATCAGCCCGGACCAGACCTTCAAAGACAAACTGTTCCCGTTCACCTGGGATGCGGTCACCTTCAACGGCAAGCTGATCGGCTATCCGGTCGCGGTTGAAGCGCTGTCACTGATTTACAATAAAGACATCATTAAAGAAGCGCCAAAAACCTGGGAAGAAATCCCGGCGCTGGACAAAGAGCTGCGCGCCACAGGCAAGAGCGCCATCATGTGGAACCTGCAGGAACCGTACTTCACCTGGCCA
Source organism: Rahnella sp. CG8 (assembly GCF_023701875.1). NCBI lineage: Bacteria > Pseudomonadati > Pseudomonadota > Gammaproteobacteria > Enterobacterales > Yersiniaceae > Rahnella > Rahnella sp. CG8. The sequence continues at coordinate 3,446 of NZ_JABAED010000041.1, read as the reverse complement.
ATCATCGCCGCTGACGGCGGTTATGCGTTCAAGTATGAAAACGGCAAATACAACATCAAAGACACCGGCGTGAATAACGCAGGTTCACAGGCTGGCCTGCAATTCATCATCGATCTGGTGAAAAACAAACACATCAACGCCGACACCGATTACTCCATCGCTGAAGCCGCCTTTAACAAAGGCCAGACCGCAATGACTATCGACGGTCCGTGGGCGTGGTCAAACCTCGACAAGAGCAAAATCAACTACGGCGTGACGTTGCTGCCAACGTTCCACGGCAAGCCGTCTAAACCGTTCGTCGGCGTGCTGACAGCCGGTATCAACGCCGCCAGCCCGAACAAAGAGCTGGCGAAAGAGTTCCTGGAAAACTACCTGATCACCGACGACGGTCTGGCCGTCGTGAATAAGGACAAACCGCTGGGTGCCGTGGCGCTGAAGTCTTATCAGGAGAAACTGGAAAAAGACCCGCGCATTGCTGCCACCATGGCGAACTCGAAGAACGGTGAAATCATGCCAAACATCCCGCAGATGAGCGCCTTCTGGTACGCAGAACGCAGCGCCATCATCAACGCGGTGAATGGCCGTCAGACCGTTCCGCAAGCACTGAAAGATGTAGAAACCCGCATTACCAAGTAATGCCTGCGTTTTAGCTCAATGAACGGTACGGAGCCAACCTGCTCCGTACCGCCACTACAAGGATTGTCCCTATGCCAGTAGCCAAAAAAAGGCCGTTCAGCAATGCGCTTAAGTGGCTGATCATCGCCCTGCTCGCCTGCTTTACCGGTTATCTGATCGTGCTGATGTATGCGCAGGGTGAATACCTCTTTGCCGTTCTAACCCTGATCCTCTCCGGTGTCGGCTTATACATTTATGGCAACCGCCGCGCGTATTCTTGGCGCTACGTGTACCCCGGTCTGGCCGGGATGTCGTTATTTGTGTTGTTTCCGCTGATCTGCACCATCGCGATTGCCTTCACTAACTACAGCAGCACCAACCAGCTGACCTTTGAACGTGCGCAGTCCGTTCTCATGGGACGTGAATTTCAGGGCGGCAAGGTGCTGAATTTCGCACTCTTCCCTGCGGGCGATAGATGGCAACTGGCACTGACGTCGGCGGATAACAGCGAGACGCTGGTTTCCCCGCCTTTTGCTTTCAACGCTTCCGCGCCGCAAACGCTGGACATGCTGCCGCAAACCGCGCCATCGGCTGAAAAAGCCGGGTTGCGGGTAGTGACACAAAACCGTCTGGCCCTCGGTCAGATCTCAGCGAAATTACCCGACGGCGAAACGCTGCGCATGAGTTCCCTGCGCCAGTTCTCCGGCACTCAGCCGCTGTACAAACTCGGTGAAGATAAGAAGCAGCTGACCAATGTGCAAACCGGCACGATTTACCGCCCGAACATGGACACCGGCTTCTATCAGGCAGTGAACGCTCAGGGCGAATGGCAGGCAGAAAAACTCAGCCCCGGCTTTACCGTCGGCATCGGCTGGGGCAACTTCCTTCGCGTGTTACATGACGAAGGGATCCAGAAACCGTTCCTGTCGATTTTCGTCTGGACCGTTGTATTCGCCCTGCTGACCGTGGTGCTCACCGTGGCTGTCGGTATGGTGCTGGCCTGCGTGGTGCAGTGGGAAAAACTGAAAGGGAAAGCGGCGTACCGCATCCTGCTGATCCTGCCCTACGCCGTGCCTGCGTTTATTTCGATTCTTATTTTCAAAGGGTTATTCAACCAGAGTTTTGGTGAGATCAACCTGATGCTCAGCGCGCTGTTTGGCATCAAACCGGCGTGGTTCAGCGATCCATGGACGGCCAAAAGCATGATCATCATCGTCAACACCTGGCTCGGTTATCCGTACATGATGATCCTGTGCATGGGCCTGCTGAAAGCGATCCCGGACGATCTTTACGAAGCATCCGCTATGGACGGCGCGACGCCGATGCAGAACTTCTTCCGCATCACGCTGCCGCTTTTGATCAAACCGCTGACGCCACTGATGATCGCCAGCTTCGCGTTTAACTTTAATAACTTCGTGCTGATCCAGTTGCTGACCAACGGCGGGCCGGACATGCTCGGCACCACCACGCCAGCGGGTCATACCGATTTGCTGGTCAGCTACACCTATCGCATCGCCTTTGAAGGCGGCGGCGGGCAGGACTTCGGGCTGGCGGCAGCGATTGCCACGCTAATCTTCCTGCTGGTGGGAGCGCTGGCTGTCGTGAACCTGAAAGCATCACGTATGAAATTCGACTGAGGAGAAACAAACAATGCCTATGGTTAAACCGAAGTCGCAGAAAGTCAGATTGCTGGTCACACACCTGCTGTTGCTGTGCTTTCTGGCGCTGATCCTGTTCCCGTTGCTGATGGTGTTCGCCATCTCGCTGCGTCCGGGTAACTTCGCCACCGGCAGCCTGATTCCGGATCAGGTCTCGTGGGATCACTGGAAACTGGCGCTCGGCATTGCCGTCAACAACAGCGACGGCAGCGTTACGCCACCGCCGTTCCCGGTGATGCTGTGGCTGTGGAATTCGATCAAGATCGCCGTGATCACCGCCGTCGGCATCGTCGCACTTTCCACCACCTGCGCCTATGCCTTTGCCCGCATGAAATTCCGCGGTAAAAGTTCGCTGCTTAAAGGGATGCTGATTTTTCAGATGTTCCCGGCGGTGCTGTCGCTGGTGGCGCTATACGCCCTGTTCGACCGTCTCGGCATGTACGTGCCGTTCCTCGGGCTGAACACCCACGGCGGCGTGATTTTCGCCTATATGGGCGGCATCGCCCTGCACGTCTGGACGATCAAAGGCTATTTCGAAACCATCGACGGTTCGCTGGAAGAAGCCGCTGCGCTGGACGGTGCCAGCCCGTGGCAGGCATTCCGTCTGGTGCTGCTGCCGCTGTCTGTGCCAATTCTGGCAGTGGTGTTCATTCTGTCGTTCATCGCGGCCATCACCGAAGTGCCGGTGGCGTCGTTACTGCTGCGTGACGTCAACAGCTACACCCTGGCGGTCGGTATGCAGCAATATCTTAACCCGCAAAATTACCTGTGGGGTGATTTCGCGGCGGCAGCCATATTGTCGGCTATCCCGATTACGGCGGTGTTCCTGATTGCTCAACGCTGGCTGGTCGGCGGCTTAACGGCAGGCGGTGTGAAAGGTTAACTGTAAGGCTAATGCGCTTTGTAATACTTGATCAATTCCCTGTGTCTTGGGCGGCTGAATAAGCCGCCTTTTTTTATGCATGGAGGGATCGGGAATAACCAAATAGTCGGTGCAAAGGTATCAGCGAGCTCACAAGAGGCAATGGACTGTATAGCGATCACCAGACCCCCTTAGGATTCATATACAGGCCATCCGATCCCAACGGTTGCCCATAAAAATCTATGGTCACCCCCTTTTTTGCAACGTTGATTTTGATTTATGATGGGCTTGCTTAAATCTATACGGCGTCT